>CALUSB010000049.1 GCA_944323335.1 Candidatus Gastranaerophilales bacterium | reverse complement strand
TGGTCAATTATAAGCTTTGGTGTAAGCCCTATGCCTCCCATTTTAGAATGGTCGGAAAACAACTTTACGCCTTGCTCTTTAAGGTTTTGACCGCCTATGCCTTCTATAATTGCATCGGGATTTAGTCTTTTTAGTTCTCTTACAACGCCTGAGGCGTGCTTATCCCCCGATGATTCACCCGTAATAATAAATATTTTTTTTGCCATATTAAACCGCTATGATTGATATTTTGTGCTTATTAGCGTAATCAATCATTTCCTTTTGATTTACTATAATTGTTTCCCCTGCCTCAAGCGCAAGCACGTTTGCACCGTATCTGCGCATAGTTTTAAGGGTTCTGATACCAACTGTAGGTATATCAAATCTTTTGTCTTGATTGGGTTTTGCAACTTTTACCACAACAGCACCCTTGCCGCGCGCAAGTTTTGCTCCTCTTTTAATGCACTTATCCGTTCCCTCAATCGCCTCAACTGCCATAATCATGCGGTTTTTCATAACAACAGATTGACCGATGTCGAGTTTGCCCATTTCTTTGGCTGTTTTATAGCCGTATTCTATGTCGTAGAGCTCTTCTTGGGTCGGTGAACATTTTGTAAGAACACCCTTTTGCACCATAAGATTTTTGATAAATATTGTCTGGTCAAGCACGCTGACGCCGATTTTTTCAAGTTCTTCCACAATTCTTAGCATAATGGCGTCATCGTTTAATTTAAAAGCTTCTTTAATATACTCTATTGCTTTAGATTCCAGTTTGGGACGCTTTAAGAGCATAGTTTTTGAAACTTTGCCCAAGAAAGTGAGCTGTTTTATACCTTCGTCTTTAAGTAATTTTTCTATTGTTTCAACTTGCCCGAAACCAAGCGAAACGACTTTTGAACAGTGCTTTTGAAGCTCTTTGCAGTTGTCTGAAGAAAGTGAAATTGCAATAACTTCAAATCCGTTTTCTTTAGCGCTTTGAGCCATTTTAACGGGCAGTAACCCGTCGCCTGCTATTAAGCATTGTTTGTTTTCAAGTGTTATATTCATAATTTAAGGCATAATCTCCATATTACCGTCTTGAGAAATACTTGTTTTTACGTTTCCGTCAGCAAAAAACGCTTTTGGATTGAGTGTCATTTTTATTCTGTCGGCTTCAACAGTTGAACCTTCACTTGTGATTTTTGAGCGTCCCGTGAAAATCACGGTATTAGGCTTATTGGTTTTTGGGTCAACAAAAAGCTGAGCCTTTGGCCCTTGGGCAAAGTAGTCTTTGTATTTTACTTTTACGTTGCCGCCTGCAACAAGTGCGCTTGTGAGTTTGTTGAACTGCTGGTATCTGGCCTCTACATAAACTCTTGTACCGTCTTCAAAAGTCACATCAGATGAGGTGTTACCGGATACTTGAAACTCTTCTCTTTGCGGGATGTATTCAAACATATTGCCCTTTATGACATTTGCTTTTTCTTTCATAACAACATTGCCGATAAGCTTGAGATTTTCAATGTTACCTGATTTGTCGACAATAGCGCTTGCTTTGTTTGAAAAAGTTTCAAGGTCTTGGTAGTGAATAACTACAGAGCCGTCTGCTTTCATAAGTTTTGTATTTGTGTCGTACTCTTGAGAGTCAGCGTTAATTGTCATAATTGGCTGGCGGTTTTCCATCATTATGGATTGTGAATTACCTTGTGCCAGAACGCTTTTTTTGATTAGCGATACTTTTATTATGTCGGCTTTAATTTCGTGTTTTTTGTTTTCTTTATTTTGAAAAGCATACGGGTTGTCAAAAAATGTCGCAAGTGAGGGCTTTTTGCTCACAGGGTCTAAATCAAGCTCTGCGCGGGGGCTTTTTACTTTTATGTCGCCTACGCTAACTTGAACATTGCCTTCAAAAAAGCCTTTGTTCTGGTCCATTTTTATTGTTTGTTTTTTAGCTTCAATTACAACATTGGCGCTATTTGCGTACATTGTCGTAAAAGCTATTAGTGCTATTGTAAGAAATATTTTCTTCATTTATTTTCCTTTAGTGTTGAATAGGTCTATTTTTTCTTGGCTTTCGCCTTGTTTGGCAAATATTTTAACCTGAGAGTCTCCGATTATTTTAAAGAAAGTAAAATCAGAGTTGAAAACGGCTTTTTCGCTCACGGTTGAAAAATCTTCATCTTTTGCAATTCTTACATTACCCGAGGCAATGATGTCAGTGTTTTTGCCTCCCCATTCGATTTTATCGGCAAGAATAGAGGAGCCGTCTTTTGATACTATTAGTGTTTCACCCTCTAAAGTTACGTTTTTGTCACTGTCACGGTAAGTTCCTTTTGGAGATTCAAAGCTTAGAGCGACGTTTTTGTTTTCATCGTAAAAGTTGCCTATAATGCCTGTGAGAACGACAGTTTGCATTGAACTGTCGTAGCTGCCAGTTTTGGCGTAGAGTTCCCAGTATTTTTTTTGGTTTTTTGTTTCGGTTAGAATAAGGTTTTTTACTTCAACTTTTTGGGCTTGATTAAGCGCTCCTGCGACGTTTTTTCTTATATCGCGGGTAACAAACCATGCCCAGAGAAAACCGCAAGTGCACAAAAGTGCTATGGATAGGAATACTATGAAGTAAATCTTTTTCTTACTCAAGCCTTTCATAAGCTGTATTTTAACATAAAGTGGATAAAAAAGTTTAATGAAGTTTGGTAAAAATTAAAGAAAATTAAGGGTTGAATTTTTATTTTTAGCGTTTAATAATGGGATGTAAGCGATAATATCGCGGGATGGAGCAGTCCCGTTGACCCGCCGAGGGTCAGGCAGAATATACGAGTCGGGCGATAAGATGCCAGACTGTAGAAGTGAAAATTGAATAAGTTTAACGCGGGATGGAGCAGTCTGGTAGCTCGTCGGGCTCATAAGACTCATTTTAGATTTACTTCCTTGCTTGA
>CALUSB010000048.1 GCA_944323335.1 Candidatus Gastranaerophilales bacterium | reverse complement strand
ATTTACATGCTTTAATGCAGATGTAAACTCCTCTATAAACTCCGTAATACTAATTCTATCCATCACGGCTTCAATGCGAACGCATCGAGCCGTTTTTTTTACGAGCGCAGCTCGAAGCGCAGCACGACTGTGCGCGCTGAGAGCAAGTGAGTCTATGGTGTGTGAAGTGCGCATGTGGCAAGCGAAGAGCTTGGCACAAAGCACGAACCGTACCCGAGCGCAGCCCGAATTGTGACGCGACGCGTCCAATGAGAGCAAGCGAGTCTAAGTATATAGTTCTTAAAATAATTATTAAGTAGTGTAAAAATACACTGTGTTTTCCGTTATTTTTTATTCTTTTTATATAAAAATGATTTATATGAAAAGAATATTTATATTGTGTTTAATTTTATTTTATACCTTACCTGTATTTTCTGCTGATTGGATTCAGGTATTTGATAAAGATTATATAGATAGGTCTTCTGTTAAATTTAAAGATTCAAAAGTTTCTTTTTGGGTAAAGTCTTTAAATGCGGGTTCTTGGGAATTTTCCAAGTTTTATAAAGACAAATTATGGTATATATTGCATAATTTAGAAATTGATTGTTCAAAGCGAACTTATAAGAGCAAATCATTCTATGTGTATAATTTGAAAGAAGAGTGTATTGATTCCCAAAATTTTAATTACACTAATTTTGATGATATTGTGCCAGATACAAAAATTGAATCATATTATATGCTTTTCTGTCGATAGTATGTGTCTATTTTAATATCTCTTTAATTGCCATAGGTATTATATTTGGCAAGTTCGATGCAAGAACGGAGTACTCGCCTTGAGTTTTACTTGCAATTTCGCCACAGAGCCCATGCAGATATGCCCCAAGACAAGCGGCATTTTCAAGCGTTGCGCCTTGAGCGCAAAGCCCTGCAATCATACCCGTTAGGACATCGCCCGCACCTGCTTTTGACAGTGCGGAATTTCCTGTCGGATTTATAAATATTTTTCCGTTAGGTACTGCAATTACACTTTCATGACCTTTTAGGAGTACTATGCAGTCAAAATATTTACTCGCCTCCCACGCCCATTTTATTCTATTGGACTGAATTTCTTTCACATCAACATCCAAAAGCCTTGAAAGCTCAAGCGGATGAGGCGTGATTATAGAATTTAGCGGGAAGAGCTTTTTATTTGATGATGATAAAATATTTATCGCGTCAGCGTCAATTATAATAGGAGTTTGAGATTCGATATGTTGTTGTAAAAAGCTCAACACAAAGTTTTTTGTTCCGCCAAGGGTGGATAAGCCGCAGCCGATTGATACCGCATGAGAGTTTGCAACACCGTCTAGGTATTTTATACCGTCTTTTGGAATAGTGCCAACGGGGCTTTGACCTAAGTCAAGAAATGTTATATCAGGCGAATTTGCGGCAACAAGGGGTATTACATCGCTTGCACTTGCAAGCATAACAGCGCCTGCACCTACTTTAAGGGCTGAAATTGAGCTTAAATAGGCAGCTCCGGGGTAGAACATAGAACCTGCTATATTTAGCACATTGCCGTAAGTCCCTTTATTAGATACCTGTACCCTCTGGGGCAGAAACTTTGATACTATTTCTTTTGTGAGTTTTGTTATTGAAATATTATTATCCATTTTATTCTCCTAAATGCCCGAGTTGCCTTATGGCTTCGTATGCTCCTATTGCTATTGAATTTGAAAGGTTTAAACTCCTTGTGTTTTCCATCATTGGAATTGTGACAAGATTATTTTTGTATTTGTTTAAAATATCATCGCTAAGCCCTCTTGTTTCAGGCCCAAAGACGATAAAATCGCCGTCTTTGTAGTTTACTTGCGTGTAGTTTTTTTCTCCTTTTGTGGTGAAAAAATAGTAGTTATTATCTTTGATGGGAAATTTGTCTGTAAGTTCCTCAAAGCTTACAAGGTGCTCAATCTCTACCTTATCCCAGTAATCAAGCCCCGAGCGCTTGAGGTATTTGTTTGACATAGAAAATCCTAATCTTCCGCACAAAAACAACTTTGCTCCGCAGCAGGCGCAAAGACGCGCTACATTACCCGTGTTTTGCGGTATTTCAGGTTCTACCATTACTATGTTAAGGAATTTTTTTTGCATTTTATTTTACTTCAAAAAATCTTTTGCTCTCGATTATAACGGGTATTCCCCTTAAAACGCAAAATGCTACTGCAATCCAAGCGCAGATTATACCTATTGCAAGTATGCTGTGGTCATAGTTAAAAGGCAGATGCCCTGCGATAATAAACAAAAACGCTACTGCCTTGCAAAGTGCGTATGTAAATCTTGAGAAGTTTGAAGCAACGATGAATTTTGCAATTTTGCCTTGCATCATTGTTTTTTCACCAAAAGCGGTGTAACCTTGTGCAAGTGCAAGCGAGCGAAGAGAATCTGTTACTATTCCTCTTGTAAGGACAATTATCGGTATAGCGACATTTATCCAGCCCATAGCGCAAAATGCTATCCAGAAAACATTTTCTACAATTCTATCGCCCATAATATCAAGAACGGCGCCGAGTTTTGAGGTTTCATTGAACTTTCTTGCAACATAGCCGTCAAGTCCGTCAAACCACATTACAAAAACCGTTAAAATAACGGCTAAAAGCGTTGCACTATTGTTGTGCATAAATATAAGCGCAACAACAATAAAGACCATAAAAATTCTTGAAAGAGTTATTATGTTTGCCATTTTATTCCCCCATAAGTTCCGTATTTATCAATTTTGCTACTTCTTCAACACAATGCTTATCACCAAGCATTGAGCTTACTTCTTTTAAGCCTTGTATTTGTTTTTCTCTGTAGTTGTTGTCATTTAAAAGCTTAACTATTTCATCTGCTATATCTTTTGATTTAGCATCATACATTAAAAACTCTTTTACTATGTCTTTTCCTGTAATTATATTTACAAGGCAAGCGTTTTTGATACTTCTTACAATCAGATAAATTAAGTAGAAAAATAAAGGCCCGCGGTAAGCAATTATCATAGGAGTGTTGTATAGTGCCGCTTCAAGCGCTACAGTGCCCGATGCCAGAATAAGAGCGTCTGAAACGCTCAAAAGTGCTTGATTTTCGCCTTTTATTGTTTTGTAATCCACGCTAAAAGCGTCATCTTTGAGGTTTTTTGCATGAGAAAATACAAATTGCACATCAGGGCAGATTTTCTCTATTATTTTTACCGCACCCGTAAATATTTTGAGGAGATATTTTATCTCAAACATTCTTGAACCGGGGAAAACACTTACAAGGCGCTTGTTTTTATCAAGACCGTGACGAGTGAAAAA
>CALUSB010000047.1 GCA_944323335.1 Candidatus Gastranaerophilales bacterium | reverse complement strand
AAAATGGTTCTTGGTTACTTTGGTAAAACTCCTTGTGAGCCTGACCCTGAAGTTGTAAAAATGGCTGAAGAACAACTGGGACTTCAACCTACGAAAGAACTTGTTGTTGACCTTAACGACAAAGACCCCAACAAAGGTATCGAAGCTGCTAAGAAAATGCTTAAAGAAGCAAATCTTGAAGAAACTGAAGAAAATATCTTTATCGCAGCTGCTTGTAAAGAAAAAGGTATTATGTTCCTACAAGGCAAAGGCCAAATCGGCGTAAGAAAAATTGACCCGAACATGAAAGCCGCTTGTGATATGGAAGATAAACCTGAAGGTTACACAGTTAGCGTTAATAACAAAAAATACGCAGTCAGAATTGAAGGTAATAAAGCTGTTGTTAACGGAAAAACTTACGATATCTCCGTTAAAGACGGTATCGAAGCAAAAGAAGGCGTTAGCTCATCTGATGCTACTCCTATTAAAGCAGCTCTACCGGGTGCAGTCCTTAAAATCAATGTATCTGAAGGCGATATGATTGAAGAAGGCGATGTACTTTTGGTACTTGAAGCTATGAAAATGGAAACTGAAATCAAATCACCTAAATCAGGTAAAGTTGCTTCAATTGACGTAAATGTAGGCGAACAGGTTAAAAACGGCCAAGTTCTGGTTACATTGGGTTAAGGAGGTATTAGATGAACTTTACAGATATTTTTGCAAACTTATGGAAGTCAACAGGGATATACAACATGATACTCCCTGCTGACCCTAATCTCTCGGGTGCAGAACAGATAATGCATATGTACGGTGCGCCTATTATGTTCCTTGTTTGTCTTGTACTTTTGTACTTAGGTATTAAAAAAGAATTTGAACCTCTTTTGCTTGTACCTATTGCATTTGGCGGTATTTTGGCAAACATTCCCGTGTGTGATATAGCTGGCCCTAAAGGATTTTTGGGTATAGTTTATGAAGCAGGTATTCACGCAGGTCTGTTCCCTCTGTTTATCTTTATGGGTGTCGGCGCTATGACTGACTTTGGTCCTCTTATTGCTAACCCTAAAACTGCCCTGTTAGGTGGCGCGGCTCAGTTTGGTATTTTCTCAACTTTGCTTTTTGCACTGCTTCTTGGCTTTACACTTCCTCAAGCAGCATCTATCGGTATCATAGGCGGTGCTGACGGCCCTACATCAATTTTCGTTACTTCAAGACTTGCTCCTGAATTGTTAGGTGCAATCGCAGTTGCTGCATATTCATATATGGCTCTTGTTCCGATTATTCAACCTCCTATTATGAAAATGTTTACAACTAAAAAAGAACGATTAATTGAAATGACTCAAATGAGAGAAGTTTCACAACGTGAAAAAATCGTGTTCCCGCTTTTGGTACTCGGTCTTTGCATAATTCTTCTTCCGGATGCTTGTCCGCTTGTCGGTGCTCTTGCATTTGGTAATTTATGTAAAGAATCAGGCGTTGTTGAAAGACTTTCTAAAACTCTGCAAAATGAATTTATCAATATCGTTACAATATTACTCGGTTTGTCAGTTGGTTCAAAACTTCAAGCAAGTCAGTTCTTAACTGTTCAAACTCTATATATCCTTGTACTTGGCTTGTTGGCTTTCAGCTTTGCAACAGGTATGGGTGTAATATTTGGTAAGATTATGAACAAATTCTCAAAAACACCTATCAACCCTCTTATCGGTGCGGCTGGTGTTAGTGCGGTTCCTATGGCTGCTCGTGTAGTTAACAAGGTAGGTCTTGAGTTTAATCCTAACAACTACCTTTTAATGCACGCTATGGGTCCAAACGTAGCAGGTGTTATCGGTTCAGCTGTTGCTGCAGGTGTTCTGCTTTCAATCTGCCAATAGTTGTAGAACTATAAATTTGCGGTCTTTGTTTAGGCAAAGACCGCTTTTTTAATTTGTGATATGATTGTAGTGTTTAGTTTGGCGGTTTGACAGTTTAATAAGATAGTTTGCGCGTTTGTAGCTCAAATAAGTTAGTTTTTGCGTCCGTAGCTCACCGAGTGAACGAAGTTTGCGAGAGTTCAAATATATCCGACTGAGCTCTGGACGGTTTGACAGTTTAATAAGATAGTTTGCGCGTTTGTAGCTCAAATAAGTTAGTTTTTGCGTCCGTAGCTCAGTCGGATAGAGCGTTGGTCTCCGAAGCCAGAGGTCATGGGTTCGACTCCCATCGGACGCAGTATAAAAGGGGGATTATGTCAGTTTTAATTAATATTTTATGTTTTTTATCAGGTTGTATTATTACATATTTTCTTGCGGGAAGATATGTAAAATTAAAATACGAACTCGATAGGGCGAAGCTTGAAGCGCAGCTTGAGAGCTCTCTTGAGGGGCAAAAAACTACTCAAGAGCTGTGTAATACCATAAAAGAAGAGTTTGTTAACCTTGCAAATTCCGCACTTTTAGATAAGCAGCAAATGCTCGAGGAACAGAATCTAAAGCGCCTTGATACCCAGCTTGCGCCGCTAAAAGAGCGTATGAGCGAGTTTCAAAAGAAAGTTGAAGAGTTCAACATTTCAGGCGTGCAAAATACAAATATTATAAGAGAGCAGATAAAATCTCTAACAAATGAAAATAACCTTATAAGAACTCAAGCTCAGGAACTTGCGCGCGCTTTTAAGGAAAATTCAAAGACAAGAGGGCTTTTAGGCGAGATGATTTTAGAGAATATTTTAAAATCATCCGGACTTGAAAATAAGGCGGATAATCCAAACGGTATTTACGTTACACAAAAGGGCTTTCGCTCAAATATTGACCCTGATAGCTCAAAAATTACTCCGGATGCCGTTGTTTACTATCCTGACAACAATAAAAACATAGTTATAGATTCAAAAATGTCGCTTGTGGACTTCATAGAGCTTGTAAACAGTGAAGATGAAGAGGAGAAAAACAGGTATTTAAAGCAGTTCTACAGTGCAATTGAAGATAGAATAAACGAGCTTGGCGGAAAGTATGATAATCTTGAAGGGCTTGCTACACCTGATTTTACACTAATGTTTGTACCCGTTGAAGCATGTATTAACTATATCTATTCAAACCCTAAAATTGTTGAGGATGCGTATAAAAAGAAAGTTATAATAGTGGGCCCTGCCTCACTTATTGCCACTTTAAGGGTGATTAAATACTCTTGGGCGCAGAAAAATCAGGAGAAGAACGTAAGAGAGATAATAAAGCTCGGGGATAATATTTTCTCAAAAGTTGTAACGCTAATTTCTCATATGGAAAAATTAAAGACAAGTTTTGCAACCGTGCAGAAAAACTTTGATTCCGTGCTAAAGTCACTTAGCGGTAAGGGCGGATTGTTCTCAAGTACAAATAAATTGAAAGAATTTGGCGTATCGCCCGCGGGTGCAATAGAGCAGAAGTATCTTGAAGAGGAAAACGAAGAGCTTATAGAAACATCTATGTAAATTTTTGTAAAATTAATTGACAAAAAATGGAAAAAACTAACAAATTGAAAAATTTACATGCTTTAATGCAGATGTAAACTCCTCTATAAACTCCGTAATACTAATTCTATCCATCACGGCTTCAATGC
>CALUSB010000046.1 GCA_944323335.1 Candidatus Gastranaerophilales bacterium | reverse complement strand
TCCTACGTCGCCTATCAACAGTTGCGCCTGCGGTCTTGCTCATCGCAAGCCCTTAGGCTCACTCTGGCTTGCGCAATGCTCCTGTGGGTATCTCGCGCCGTTGCGCTCGATTATCCTACGTCGCCTATCAACAGTTGCGCCTGCGGTCTTGCTCATCGCAAGCCCTTAGGCTCACTCTGGCTTGCGCAATAAAAAAGCGAGCCGACCAACATTTTGAACCCGTCCAAAAATCTTTTATCGCAACCCCGAATATAGATGACAGGTAGTTATCGACTCACCTCTTATATATTACACTATTTTTTAGCGCATTTTATCGCCCGTTAGAATTAACGCTCAGGCATTATTTTTTGTGTAATTTTCATACAACAAATTAATAATATAATTTGCACACAAAAGTCCGCTGACAGCAGGTACTACTGGGGTTGAGGCGGGGGTGAATTTTGTTATCTCAATTTGGGTTTCATCCTTTTTAGTTATTTTTTCTATCGTTTTTATTTTTTTAAGAGATTTAGGGCTCTCATCACTCCAAACTACCATCATGCCCGAGTCTATTCCCTCTTTTTTTAAACAGGAAATTACATTTTTTACAAAAGGGCATTTTGTCTTAATTTCAGATAAATCGCTAACCCTGAGTCTTGACGCATCAAGTCTGTTACCTGCTCCAAGAGAAGTTACAACTTTTATACTATTGTCTTTACAGTATTTTAAAAGCCCTATTTTTGAACGCAGAGAATCAATCGCATCTACCGCAAAATCAACACTCTTGCCAAAAATTTGCCCATTTTGCGACCCGTCATAAAAATCTTCATAAACAAAAATTTCTACATCTGGGTTTATATCTTTCATTCTTTTTTTAAAAACTTCCGTCTTTTTGTGCCCAACGGTAGAATTCAGCGCTATTATTTGCCTGTTTATATTGCTTTTTGAAACAGTATCAAAATCTACAATGCTAAAAGCTCCAACCCCTGCTCTTGCAAGCGCATCAAGAGCGTAGCCGCCAACTCCGCCAAGGCCAAAAACCGCTATATGCAAGCCCTTTAGATACTCTTGAAACTCATCGCCCCAATACATTGTATTTCTTGAGAAAATCTCATCCATACCTTATCCCTTAACAGCTCCCTCGTTTGCCCCTGAGATAAAGTATTTTTGCAAAGATACAAAGAAAATTACAATGGGCACAATTGATATCATTGAACCTGCCGCAATAAGCCTGTAGTCTGCACTAAAAGCACCTTGCAGATTATTTATACCGACAGGCAAGGTGAATAACTTTTCGTTTGTTAAAACAATGCTGGGCCACAAAAACTCTCCCCAGCTGCCGATAAAAGTAAATATTGCAAGAACCGCAAGAGACGGTTTAATCATAGGGAGTAAAATCCTAAAGAAAATCTGCCAAGAATTACACCCGTCAACAACGGCACTTTCCTCAAGCTCTTTTGGTATAGATAAAAACGCCTGCCTTAGGAGGAATATTCCAAAAGCATTAACCGCAAAAGGAAGTATCATCCCGATATATCCTGCAAGCGACCCGTATGAATCAACAAGATTTAACTTTAGAGTAATTATATAAACAGGAAGCATTATAGCTTGAAAAGGCACCATAATAGTTGCAAGTATTGCAAAGAAAGCTATTTTTTTACCCATAAATTCCAATCTTGCAAGGGGATATGCCGCCATAGCAGAGAATATTAAATTTAAAATAACGGTAAAAAATGCAACTATAAAGCTGTTTATAACATAGCCTACAATTGGTACAAGTCTTAGTACTTCTTTAAAATTCTCAAGTGTAAAATCCTGCGGTATAAAAACCGGCGGATATTGAAAAATATTCTCCCCTGCCCCTTTAAGCGCGGTTGATAACAACCACAAAAAAGGCAGCAGCGACAAAACACAGACCAGAAGTAAAATTATATGAGCAGATATGCCTTTTAAAAAATTCTTAATCACAGTCCGTATTTTTTCCTTTCAAATACAAAAATATTGATAAGTGAAAAAGCCATAACCACAACGAGCAAAATCACCGCTGCAGCAGAAGCTATACCCAAATCAAGGTTTTCAAAAGCTCTTTCATAAATGTAGTATACAATTGTTTTTGTTGAATCAAGCGGGCCGCCTCGCGTCATAACATAAATTTCAACAAAGACTTTTAGAGCCGATATTGAACTTATGGTTGAAACAAGGGCAATTGTCGGCATAATATGAGGAACCGTAACATTCATATGCTTTTGCCAGGATGATGCCCCGTCAACATCAGCAGCATCATAGAGGTCTTTTGGCACACCCATCAAAGCTGCAAGATAAATCATCATATAGTACCCGACACCCTTAAAAATAGTGACAAGAGCAACGGATATCATCGCAAACTTAGGGTCAGAAAGCCAGCCTATTGGTTTTATATGCAAAATATCAAGAAAATAGTTAAATAACCCCTCAGGAGCATACAACCACTTAAAAGCTATTGCCACAACTACAATTGAAACAACGACGGGCAGATAAATTACAAGCTTGTATAAAGTCTTTCCTCTTATTTTAGTGTTTAAAAGTACTGCCAAAAACAGCGGAAAAATAACCAAAAAAGGCACACATAAAATCAGAAAATAAAATGTATTTAAAATTGTTTTTAAAAATTGAGGGTTCTTTATAAGGTAAAGATAATTAGCCCATGACGCGAATTGCGGATTATATATGTCTTTTGAATAATCAAGAAAGCTAAGATGTATCGTTTGCACAAAAGGTACAAAAAAGAACACACCCAGGAGTACAAAGGCGGGTATTAAAAACAAATAGGGCGTTAAACGAAACACAAAACTCATCTTTTAAATAATAAATGAATGACAAAAAAAATTCAAATTCGTAGTTCAAATATTACAAAATATATGTTAAAATATATTTAGAAGGTATTGATAATGTGGCAAGAAATTTTATGTTCGGGTTTTATATCCTTGAAGGAGGCAGGACGTGATTGAACCTATTAAAATGAAACCTCAAAATTCAACAAATTTTAAGGGAATTAATGCAAATCATGACCCCCTAAATGCAAGAAATTCCTACGCCAGTGTGCTTAAGGACAATGAGGGCGTACTTTATCAGGAAGCACTTAAACTACAGCGACAAGACCCCTCAAAAAACGGTAATTTAATAGACCTAAAAGGCTAGATTAACAAATTTTATAAAGGAGCGCTTTAAGCGCTCTTTTTATTGTCACAAAATTAAAAGAAAAAATTATTTTAAATATAAGTTTTTTTGTATTCATAGTGTTTAAGCGTGCACAAAAATACGAGTAATTTTTAATTATAAAATCAAGCATTACAATGTGAATTTCTTTATTCCATTTAATGAGCCTATCAACTGCTTCGGGCTTCAGGTAAGTAAAATTGCCGATAAGAGGGTTAGTACCCGAACAGTTACTATTGTGACGTCTGTAGGCAAATAGCGGCTTTGACACTACGGCACTTGAGCCCAAAAGGTGCAAGAAAGAAAATATAAACTTGTCTGCGCCCGTTTTATATTTTTCTACATTTTTAAACAAAAATAAAAACTCAAGAGCGCTTCTTCGCATCATGGCCGAAGTTGAGGGATTCCAACACCAAGCGCCAAAGGGGCATTGTTTATCGGTTACCGTTTTTACTTCAAAATCTTCAAAATCAGTATCAAATATTTTATCGGCGCTTAGTTTTTTGTATATGCCGCCTGTGTTTTTAAATAACGGAGATGAGATGGAATTTAGGCAATGAATAGTAGAATTTTCATCTATTTCGCACTGCGCGGCACTTACAAACGCTACACTTACATTCATATGAGCCTGCAGAAGAGTTGACAGATAATCTTCCAATAATACATCATCAGCATCTATCATGCAGACAAACTCACCTTTTGAGACCTTTAAACCTGTTAGAAAAGCGCCCAGCTGACCTTCGTTTTTTTTGGTTTCAATAACCCTTATATCACTCGCGCCAAAAAACTTTGAAATTATATTTTTATTTTTATAATTTTTCTCAATTACCGCCTTTGTATCATCATCCGAGTAATCATCGACGATTATTATTTCAAAATTTCTATAGGTCTGAGCCTCAATACTTTTAATACATTCGGGCAAATATGTGCCTAAATTGTGGCATGTAACTATAAGACTGACAAGAGGTTTATTAAATTCATTCATAGGGCAATTGTAGCATATTTTGTAAGTCTTAGAATAAACTATAAGAAGTATTTAGGGGTTTTTAAAAAAAATTTAAAAAATGTAT
Organism: Candidatus Gastranaerophilales bacterium; assembly: GCA_944323335.1. Lineage (GTDB taxonomy): Bacteria > Cyanobacteriota > Vampirovibrionia > Gastranaerophilales > Gastranaerophilaceae > Galligastranaerophilus. The sequence goes on along the minus strand of CALUSB010000046.1, from coordinate 132 downwards.
TGATTATTTTTTTTGTCTTTGCTAGTATGAAAAATGTCGCAAGGCTTCGGTCCGGGCGAGTTGAAAATTTAATATGGGGGATTAGCTCAGTCCCGTAAAGCAAATGCTTTACAAAGTTAGTATAAGCACCGT
>CALUSB010000045.1 GCA_944323335.1 Candidatus Gastranaerophilales bacterium | reverse complement strand
AGGTATATAAGGCAGTTTGGTATTTTTACAAATGAACCAAAGAAAGATATTAAAATCGACGATATTAAAAAAAATATTAAACTTGTGAAGTAGTGCAATATGTGCAGAAAGACAAGTAAATTTTTTTCCAAGCGTTGATTCATAGTGTTATTTTACTCTAAATAGTAAATCCCCGCACAATATGCGGGGATTTATGCAATATAGTTGTACTCTTACTTAGCGCAAGCGCAGGTATCATCCATGCCAAGAGCTTTTTTAGCTTCTTCAAGACGAACTTTAATACGTCCGTCAACTGCTATGCCTTCACCTGTTTTTTCAGATATTAAAAGCGGGTTGATATCAAGCTCGTCAATGAATTTGTAATCGCTTACAAGTTGAGATAATCTTAAAAGCGTTTCTTGGATTTGTCCGATTTGAGCGGGTGTTGTACCTCTTGCGCCTTCAAGAAGTTTATAAGCTTTAACTGATTTAATCATATCCATTGCATCGTTGTCTGTAAGAGGTGCAATTCTGAATGTTACGTCTTTCATAACTTCAACAAATACGCCGCCAAGACCAAACATCATCATAGGGCCGTATTGAGGGTCTGTAGCAATACCGCAAACCATCTCGCGAGAGCCTTTTACCATTTCTTGGATGATTACACCCTCAAGACCTTCTAAAAGCCCTTTTGCTTCAAGTCTTTGAAGAAGTGCTTTGTATTCGTTTCTTAATTGTGCTTCATCTTTAATGTTTACAACTACACCGCCAACGTCAGTTTTGTGCGAAGTTGTTTTTGAAGTCATTTTCATAACAACAGGGTAGCCGATTTGATTACCGAGTTTTGCAACTTCTTCTTCATTTGTGGCAAGACCGTATTTGCAAGCTCTGATGCCGTATGCTTCAAGCACATCGATTGACTCAAGAGTTGTAAGCTGGTCACGTCCTTCTTTTAGAGAGTTTTTGATAATAGTTTCTACTTTTGCTTTATCAACATTGAATGAGGGAATGCTGCCTTGAGGAGTTTCCATCCATCTGCGTTGTTCATCAAGTCTTGTCATAGCCTCAGCAGCTTCTTCGGCGTACATGTAAAATGGCATATTAACATCCATATTTGAGATTTTTACAAAGAAATCAGATGTTGTCATAAATACACCGATGATTGGTTTTTGAGGATTTTTGGCTTTTATTTCCATAAGTGCTTGAGCAACGTCAATGTCTTTTAAGCCCAAGAACGGCAGATAGATAACTGCTATCATATCTACGTTTTCATCTTCAAGAACTGTTTCAAGAGTTTGTTTGTAGTGTTCGATAGGAGCTGAAGCTATCATATCGATTGGGTTTTTAACAGATGCTGCAGCAGGCAGGAAGCTTCTTAATTTTTCTTTTGTTTCATCTGTTATTTTTGCCATTTGCATACCTGATTCGCAAACAGCATCCGTTGCCATAATGCCGGGGCCGCCTGAGTTAGTAATAATAGCTACTCTGTTGCCTTTTGGAATAGGGCAGTTAGAAAATGCTTTTGCGTTAGCAAAAAGGTTTTTAAGTGAAAATTCTCTTATAACGCCCGATTGTTTTAGAAGTGCAGCGGCTGCTTTATCCGCACCTGCAAGAGAACCTGTGTGAGAGCTTGCAGCTGATGCTCCTGCTGCGCTGCGGCCTGCTTTAAGAGCTAAGATTGGTTTTTTCTTTGTAATTCTTGAAGCAAGTTTTCTGAAGTTTTGGGGGTTTTGGATTGATTCCATATATAAAAGAATTTGTTTTACATCATCGTCATTTTCCCAGTATTCAAGCATTGTTTCAGCGTTAATATCAGCTTGGTTACCGATTGAAACAAATTGAGCAAAACCAAGGTTTAAGTCTTTTAAAATGTTTAAAATACCGCCGCCAAGTGCGCCTGATTGAGAAACAAAACCGATGTCACCTTTAACGGGAAGTGATTCTGCAAATGTAGCGTCCATTTTAACCGAATCGTTTGTGTTTAGAACGCCTAAGCAGTTAGGGCCTACGCATCTCATACCGTAATCACGTACTTTTTGAAGAAGCTGGCGCTCAAGTTCCGCACCTTCTTTTCCTGTTTCTTTGAAACCTGCAGTGATTATGCAAAGACCTTTAATGCCCTTTTCGTGGCATTGGTCAATTGTATCAAGTACAAACTTTGAATTTACCACAATTACCGCTAAATCTACTTCAGAGGGCACTTCTTTTATTGAAGTATAAGCTTGAAAACCCTCTATCATACCGCCTTTTGGGTTAATGGGGTAAATATTACCGTTAAATTTATAATCTCTAAGTCTTTGCATAATTTCAGAGCCGATAGTTTTTGGTTTTGTTGATGCACCAATAACGGCTATGGATTTTGGTTTCATGATTTTGTCAAGTACGTTCATTTTTTTGACCTTTCCGTTTTTAATATCCTTCTTGTATCCATTCTCTGTTTCTGAATTTTGCCCCTATGCTATGCGCTATTTGTTCGCATTTTTCAATATCAAGGGGGTATTTATCTTCTTGAAATTTTGATACAACGCTCATTGTCGTATCTATACCGCATTTTACACATTCACGTGCAAAATCGAGCATTGTTTCATACGCTCCCTCAAATTTCGGTTGAGAAAGCTCATTGTAGAGTTTTTCATCCTGAGCATTAAGGCTTATTGAAATTGAATCTATAAGTCCTTTTAGCTCTGGGGCTATATTTTTTTTGTTTACAAAACTGCCATGTCCGTTTGTATTAATTCTTATTTTCAATTCGGGCATCTCTCTTCTTAAATATTGGCAGATTTTTTTAACTTCTTCAAATTTTATAAGCGGTTCGCCATAACCGCAAAAAATAATTTCTCCGCCCTGTAGTACTTTTTGGGCGGAGTTTTCAATTTGTCCTATTACATCTTGTGCGCTTACATTTTGCGCATCAAGCCATAAGTTTGTGCCTTTGACATCGTCTTTTATGTCACGCACGCAAAATCTGCATGAGTTAGTGCATGCGTTTGTTATATTTATATATGCCTTTTGCCCTAGAAAATAGACTAAATTTGACACAAAAAACCTCAAAAAACTTATACATAAATTTTTGCACAAAAAGTTTTTAAATCAAGAAATAACTTTGAATTTTTGTGTTTTAAATACTAAGACTATCCTAGTGAGGGCAAAAAAATTTACTGAACTTTTGCTTGAGGAGGGTTTAGAAGAACATCAACGGTGTAGGCTGCCATTTCTTGAGCCTTTTTGGGCTCTACTCCTTTTTGAATGTAGCCGTTTATAAGGTCTTGAGCGAATTCCTGCATAAGTTTAAAAGTAAATACGTCGTCTTGAATGTTTTGGGCATTTACTTGAGGACGCTGCGAATTTTGTGCCTGATTTACCATGGCACGACCGTATTGCTCCGCAGGGACATATTTAAGAGGGTCATTGTTTTGAGGGGTTTCTGTTTGAGCCTCTTTTGTTTCGGCATTTTCCTGCTGAGCAGGTGCTTTGTGTCCCTGAGGATTATATCCTGCAGGATTTACGCTATTCATATTCGGTATGTTATTATTCATTTTTCTCCTTAAAGAAAATAATCTCGTGTTTTGGACTTTACTATATAAAACATGAAAATTATTTTTTTTGCTAGCGATATTGAAAAATTATATACTTTTTTGTTTTTTTATCTTTTAAATACTTCATAAACTCAATAAAATCAATACTCTATCGGGTATATAACTTGTCTTAATATTTCTTAATAAAAAAAAGCCAAGTTATAAAAACAATGGCTTAACAAGGATGACAATAAAGTTAATATATGGTGTGTTTAATATGTTTTTCTCTCTGTATTATCTCTGTCGACAAGTTAGTGCCACGCTTTAAATTTTTGTATCAAAAATCCTCCATTTGATGTAGAATGGCATTATGAAATTAGTTATTCAGATACCTTGTTTTAATGAGGAAAAGACCCTTTTAACAACTCTTGATGCGCTTCCAAAGTCACTTTCGGGCATTGATGAGATTGAGGTTTTAATAATTGACGACGGCTCATCGGATAATACTCTAAAAGTTGCTTATGATTGGGGAGTCAGCAAGGTTGTTTCACTTAAGAAAAATCAAGGTCTTGCAAGAGCTTTTGCGTGTGGTATAAATACTGCGCTTTCTATGAAAGCGGATATTATTGTAAATCTGGATGCTGATAATCAGTACTGTGCAGATGACATAGATAAGTTAATTGAGCCTATTTTAAATAAAAAGGCTGATATTGTAATAGGCACGCGTCCGATTGAGAAAATAAAACATTTTTCTCCGGTTAAAAAAATGCTTCAAAAGTTAGGCTCTTTTGTTATGAAAAAAGTGTCAGGCGCTGATGTAGATGATGCGCCAAGCGGTTTTAGAGCATTTAGTGCATATGCTGCAAAGCATATAAATATTTTTGATAATTACACCTACACCCTTGAAACAATAATACAAGCGCAAAGAAAGGGTTTAAGCGTAGTTTGTGTGCCAATAAGAGTAAATGATGAGCTTCGTCCCTCAAGGTTAGTTAAAAATAACTTTGATTATATAAGGCGCTCAATTTTTACCATGGTAAGAATTTTTATAATATACAGACCTTTTAGATTCTTTTCTTTTGTCGGAGGATTTGTATTTTTGCTCAGTGCAATTTTAGCACTCAGGTTTATGTATTTTTATTTGACAGGAGATGGTTCAGGGCACATTCAGTCTTTAATTTTGTGTGCGATTTTAGCCATAGTTTCTTTTTTGTGTGCACTTTTAGCGATAATTTCGGATTTATTGGCAATAAATAGGAAATTGCTTGAAGATGTGCAGTATATGATAAGGGAAATAAAAAGCTCAAAATAAGTTTGTTGTTAGGTGAAAAAAGCCCTTCTCTTAAAGAGAAGGGCTTGAACTTATCTCGCCAAGTGCATCGCACTAAGGCTCGATTATAGCTTGTGGTACGGTTTCGTCCTGTCCGCCTGCTCATCGCAGCCGTCACGGACTCACACACCTTGGCTTCAACCTTCGCTCGCTAAGTGTTTCACACTAAGCTCGCTTGGTTTCTGGGTACGGTTTCGTCCTGTCCGCCTGCTCATCGCAGCTGTCACGGACTCACACACCTCAGGCAAGCTCTATCTCGCCAAGTGCATCGCACTAAGGCTCGATTATAGCTTGCTTGCTACCATTAATGTAGTTTCAGCCAATCTTGTTGAATAACCCATTTCGTT
>CALUSB010000044.1 GCA_944323335.1 Candidatus Gastranaerophilales bacterium | reverse complement strand
AATCTTAGAGCATAAAGGCTCTGACAAGTCAAAAGAGATAATAAAAAGACTTAAAAATAACTATAAAATTCAAATTGTTATTTTGCTCGCTGCACTTTGCTTTGATACATTTTTTGTCTTAATACATGAAAATCAAATAGATTTAGCAACTTTTATTTTTCTGATACTTGTATTTTCAACTTTTATGCCTTGCCTTGTTACATTTATACTATGGAAACTTGAAAGTATTTTTGTAAATAAGTCAAAACAAGGTACGAATTAACACTAATTGACAAGTATATTTGTAAATTACTATACTAAATTATATGAAATTTAAGCTTGCTCATTGGGAAATAGTTTTATTTATATTTGCAAATTTAATTTGCGCTGTAAGCTACATATTACCTGTTTTACTTATTGCAGGTTTATTTATGCTTGCGGATTTAGCAACAATACCCGGTAATAGCATTAGAGTGTTTAACTTTATTTATTTTCTTTTTACACTGGTTTATCTGTTGGGCAAAAACTTTGTCATATGGTTTGCAATTTTTATCATCTGTAAATTTGGTTGTGAAAAATACAAATCAATAGCACAAAATTTTAAAACTCCAACAAAAATATGGGTATTTATATTGGCAATTACTGTTATTATTGATGTACTAACATTGCTTTACCTGAAAAATATGGCATTTGCAATTATTATAAGTTTATCAGGTTTTACATTTGCTTATTTAACGGCATTTATATTGTTTATAATTGAAAATACAATAAAAGCGCTAAAAACAAAGAAAAAATCAAATTAACGACAGGTTTTTAAATTTATCTAAAATCGTAATTTAATATTACGGTAATATAAAAATAAATTGAACCGCTAAGAGCTCAAAACCTCATTTGAAAAACATTTTTTAAGATGTATAATTGCCCATGTGATAGAGCCTTATACAACTGCTTTTGGAGGCAAAATGAATGAAATCTGGACACTAATTGAAGCAACAGCACTCGCTGGCATTGGCGGAACAGGCCTTGGCGGAGTAATAGGAGCGTTATTCAAAAAAGATTCAAAAAAAACCGTCAGTCTGTTGCTGAGCTTTGCAGGCGGAGTAATGACAGCGATTGTTTGTTTTGACCTAATTGTAAGCGCGCTTGAAACAAAAACAAATATTTTTATAGTTTCTGCAGGAATATGCTTTGGCGTGCTTATTGTCTATCTTTTAAACTTCTTTATAGACAGAGCGACAAACCATGAAGTAGGTCACATTAACCAATCGCACCCTCAAACCGCAGATGACTTAGATGAAATAATTCACTCAAACCACCTAAGCGCTCACATAGAAAAGAAAGACACCGCCTTTTCGCTCTTTGTAGCAGGACTTATTATGGCATGCGCTATTGCTCTTCACAATGTGCCTGAGGGCATGACAATAGGAGCTTCTTTTGCCAATATGGATGGAGCATTGAAAGGCTCTGCTCTTGTACTTGCAATACTAATCGGCTTACACAATATCCCTGAGGGTATGGCAATTTCCGTACCTCTTATAAACGGCGGCATAAGCAAACGCCGCGCGGTTTTCTTGACTGCACTGACGGGTGCTCCCACTATAGTAGGCGCTGTTATAGGTTATCTGATAGGCGACATTGGTGCTCTGGGTCTTGCTTTGAGTTTGAGCTTTGCCTCAGGAGCTATGTTATATGTAACATTTGGAGAAATTCTTCCGCAGTCAATTTTGATGTATAGGAGCAAACTGCCGGCATTCTTTGTTATAATAGGCATTTTAGTAGGGCTGATTGTAATTTACATCTAAAATTTTGTGCTACAATACTCATTGAAAAATAAGGAGTAAAAATGGCTGTTTTAATACTTGGAGGCGCAGGATACATAGGCTCGCACACAGTTTATGAGTTTCTTGACAGAAATTTAGACGTTGTTGTGGCAGACAACCTGCAAAGCGGTCATATAGAGGCACTTCACCCCGATGCAAGATTTTATCAGGGCGATATTAGAGATAAAGATTTTCTGGATAATCTTTTTAAAAAAGAAAATATTGACTCTATTATCCATTTTGCCGCAAATTCTCTTGTAGGCGAGAGCATGCAAGACCCGCTTAAATACTACGATAACAACCTATATGGCACTATGGTGCTCCTAAAATCCATGGTTGAAAACAACGTAAAAAAAATAGTTTTCTCATCCACCGCAGCAACTTACGGAGAGCCTGAGAATATACCGATTTTAGAAACGGATAAAACAAACCCCACAAACACATACGGAGAAACCAAACTCTCCATGGAAAAAATGTTTAAATGGGTTTCTTTAGCCCATGGGGTTAATTTTGTTTCACTTCGCTACTTTAATGCTTGCGGAGCGCACAAAAGCGGCAAAATAGGCGAAGACCACAGCCCTGAAACTCACCTTATACCTATAGTTTTACAGGTTGCAAATAAAAAAAGACAAAGTGTAAACATTTTTGGTAATGACTATCAAACACCTGACGGTACTTGCATTAGGGACTATATTCACGTAAGTGACTTAGCGGCTGCTCATTATTTAGCGCTTGAATATCTAAATAAAGGCGGTAAAAGTGATATCTTTAACCTTGGTAACGGGGTAGGTTTTTCGGTTAAAGAAGTAATAGACGCCTCAAGAGAAGTAACGGGAGATAAAATCCCCGCTATTGTATCCAAAAGAAGAGAGGGCGACCCCAAAACACTTATCGCATCATCTGATAAGGCAAGAAATATTTTAGGCTGGCAGCCAAAGTATACGGATTTAAAAGAAATAATACAAACAGCTTGGATGTGGCACAAAAATCATCCGGAGGGATATAAATCATGAGTGAAGCAGTAATTGAAGAGAAAGAGTGGAAACCCTCTATAAACCCTTGGATTGGGGTAATTCCCGTTATGCTTGCAATTTTTATGTTCGTTTTGGATGAAACCATCTCAAACGTAGCTCTTATATACATTGCAGGCTCGATGTCAGTAAGCCACAACGAATCCACTTGGGTTTTAACAAGCTATCTTATAGCCTCAGGTATAGCAATTCCTCTTGCGGGTATGATGGCAAAAGTCCTTGGCAGGAAGAATTATTTTATTGTTTCAATTATTGTCTTTACTGTTTCATCATTTTTGTGCGCAGTGGCTCGAAGTATGCCCGAAATTGTAATATTCAGATTTATTCAGGGCCTTGGAGGCGGAGGGCTTCTGCCTTTAGGTCAATCAATTATGCTTGAAAATTTCTCGGGCAAAGACAGGCCTAAGTCTATGGCCATGTTTGGTATGGTAATCGTTTTTGCGCCGCTTTTAGGGCCTGTACTTGGCGGCTGGATTACCGAAAACTGGTCTTGGCCTTGGATATATTTAATTAACATACCTATAGGTATACTTTGCGTTATTCTTTCCAAAAAACTCCTTGAAGACCCGCCGTATGCAAAAAAACAAGTCGGCATAAAAATAGACGTGAAAGGACTTACTTTCTTATCCCTGTGGCTTATAAGCCTGCAAATCGTCCTTGATAAAGGTAATGACGCAGACTGGTTCGGTGCAGCATGGATATGCTGGCTAAGTGCGTTTTCTCTCATTTGCGCTATTCTTTTCTTTGTATCTCAATTTAAAAACAAAGAATACCCGCTGCTTGATTTAAGTGTCTTAAAAAACAGAACATATTTCTTCGGCACGCTCATTCAGGTAATATTGATGGCTGTATTTTTAGCATCGGCCGCGCTTTTACCCTCAATGCTGCAAACACTTTTAGGATACAGTGCGTATTTAAGCGGTCTTTCTATGGGCTCAAGAGGTATAGGCAGTATCTCGGGGGTTATAGCCTATCTCATACTGTCAAAACATATAGGCGATCGAAGAATAACCATGATAGGGCTCACACTGCTTGGTTTTGGAAGTTTATTCTTTGGCATGATTAATTTACAGATAAACCTAAATATCATAGCCGTGCCAAATATCCTATACGGGCTTGGGATATTCTTGGCACTAACGCCTCTTGTACCGCTTTCTTGCTCAACTGTAAGCAACAAAGATATGGCAAATGCGTCGTGTTTACAAAACCTTGTAAAAAACATAGGCGGTGCTATTGGTACATCAATAGGTACTACTATGGTTTCTCGTTTTGCACAAGCTCACCAGCATATGATGTCAGGACATCTTAATTTTTCAAATGATGCTTATGTGGCAAAGCTGGCGTCTATGACACAAGGCTTTATGCAAGCGACTGCAGATACCGTAACCGCGCAGTCAATGGCTATGGCGAGCATTTATCAGGAGCTTTTGCAACAGGCAAGACTGTGGGGTTATGTTGATACGTTCAGATGGTTTGCTTTTGCTACGTTTTTATTGATACCCATGCTTGTGCTTGTTAAAAAGACAAAAGAAGCGCAGGAATAAAACAAAACTCCCTAAAAGGGAGTTTAAAAATCGGAGAAAGAGGGATTCGAACCCTCGATGCAGAATTCTCCACATAACACCTTAGCAGGGTGCCGCCTTCAGCCACTCGGCCATTTCTCCAAATATTAAATTTTCAATAATAAAATCGTATCAAAAAGTCTTAAAACAATCAAGATTTTTAAAATTTTAATCTAAAATATAACAATATTCTACACCCGTAGCAATAGCGCTATTTAGCTTATGACAAGGGTTTTTAGCATTGCGCCCGTTTGCGGGGGGTTGCAAAATTTAATTTTTAGTGTATAGTAGTGTTGAAACTAGGGTTATGTCGGTTTCGCGAAAGATAATGTGTAGTAAGTAAGCAAAACTCGATTTTTACCCTGTTTAAAAAAAAGAGAATAAGAGGATGAAACCATGACGAAAAAGCTAATGGCAACTTTGCTGCTGTGCTTTTGCTTAGCAATCGGCACCACAGACAAAGCTCACGCAGCCCAATCGCCACAAGAAGTTCAAAAAGCAATAGCCCAAACAGCGCTAAAAATGGGTGTTGACCCCTTTGTAGCACTAAGCATTGCAAAACTTGAATCCAATTTCAACCCTAATAAGAAAAACCCCTCGGGCGCTATAGGTTTATTTCAACTAATGCCCGATACAGCACGCAGATTGGGCGTAAATCCGCACGTACAAAATGAAAACATCAAAGGCGGAATTATGTACTATCAAATGATGTACAAAAAATACGGTTCTATGGACTTGGCTCTTGCAGCATATAATGCAGGTCCCGGAAACGTAGCAAGATACAAAGGCGTACCGCCTTTTAAAGAAACGAGAGCTTTCATCTCAAGAATTAAGCAAGAGTATAACACTCTTAAAGCTGACCCCGAGATAAAAAGCGTAGTTTCAGGAACTCTATAAAAATTTAACCGCCCCAAAAGGGCGGTTTTTTAATGCCAAAACCCCAAAATACAACACTAAACAAATAGTGTAAGTATTTTGGATACCAGTCCAGTTACGGGCTAACGGCAAGGCTCCTCGCCTTCCCGTACGCCATTCTGGTCGGCTTGAAAATCAAAGTCTTTAAAAGACTTGATTTTACTACGCCGCCTGCGCACACTTCATTTGTACGGCTTATTCTTCGCCTACAACTGAAGCGATCCTTATGCCAAAACCCCAAAATACAACACTAAACAAATAGTGTAAGTATTTTGGGGTTTTGGTGGAAAGCCTGCAATAAGCCGGATTCTGTCTTTAAGATAATCATCTGTCTAATGCGTTTTTTTATGCAATTTTTGTCAAAAACAAAACGAGAAAAGGCACTCTTCTTGCAAATTCAAACTTGCATCCGATTGGGGTTTACCATGCCTGAAGCCTCACAGCCCCAGCGGTGGGCTCTTACCCCGCCGTTGCACAATCGCTCATACCCATTTAGGCCGAGCATTCTACTTTTCTGTGGCACTGTCCTCACGCTCACGCGCACTTGGCTTTCCCAAGCAACCTGCCTTTTTGGATGTCCGGACTTTCCTCAC
>CALUSB010000043.1 GCA_944323335.1 Candidatus Gastranaerophilales bacterium | reverse complement strand
GCGCGAAACAAAAGGTATAAAATACCAAGCTGCGTCCACAACATTGACAGTTAAATAAAATTTCGGGATGTAGCGCAGCTTGGTAGCGCACCTCGCTTGGGACGAGGGGGTCGCAGGTTCAAATCCTGTCATCCCGACCATTATCAAATACTTTTCTCGGGATGTAGCGCAGCTTGGTAGCGCACCGTGTTCGGGTCGCGGGGGTCGCAAGTTCGAATCTTGTCATCCCGACCATTTAATTAATAAAATAAAGAGCCTGCGGGGTTCATATGCAGACTCTTGTTGCGGACTTTGGATTGAAAAGGAATTGAATTAAATTTGTGCTCCGCACGCTTTGTATAAACCTATGTAATCTACCAGATATTCAACTTTTTGACTTGCGCTAAGCTGGTTTATGCTAAGCAGATTTTCCCTGTATTGGATTAAATCAAGTTTTGAAATAACTCCTTCGTTGTATTTCATTTCATTGTAGTTGTAATGTTTTTCTTCAAGCTCTTCTTGCTGCAGTGTTTGTTGCAGCTTGTCCCAATCCATTCTGGCGCTAACCATGGCGTCATTTACTTCTTGCAGTGCTACAAGATTGGTTTTTAAGTAGCTTTGTAAAAGTCTTTCATACTGTGCTTTTTTAAGCCTTAAGTTAGCCAGTCTTTGTCCGCCTGTAAATATGGGGAGCATGGCACCTGCCCCAAGCGACCAGAGCATGTTTTTTGTAGTCATAAGACTGCCAAAGTCTTTTATGCTGTTAAAAAATACCAAGCCGCTCAGGTTTATAGTCGGCAAAAATTCCTTTTTGGCAACTCTGATATCTATACCTGCTTTTTCAAGCATTTTTTCCGCTTTTAGGTAATCAGGGCGGTTTTCAATTACCTGAGAAGGTATTTCAGCAGGTATTTTATTTAAAATAACAAGCTCGTCAAGACTTATTCTTTTAAGAGTATTAATATTTTCAGGACTTTCGCCAATAAGTACCGCCAGTTGTCTTAGGATTTTTTCACGTTGTTTTTTTAACTCTATTAAATCGCTTTGCCCATTAACGAGTGCCTGATTGGCTCTTATGGTGTCTGAAGTTGAAACAAGACCTTCTTTGTTGCTCATTAGCATAAGGTTGTATATTTGTTGTCTTTGAGAATTTATTTCTTCCTGAAGCTCAATTGCCTTATCGGCTTTAACCACGTTAAAATAAGCAGTACCTACGGCAGAGGCTACGGCAATATAGGCCGCTCTTTCGTCAATTATTGAAGCTTCGTATTGCTTTTGTACGGATTTTGTTTTATCTCTGTTTTTTAAGAATATATCTGCTTCATAGTTTGCAATGCCGGGGAGTGCAAAAGCGCCTACAGAATCTGAAATCCCGGGAAGCTTAACAAGGGCGGGGGAAAATCCTGCACCGATTTGCGGCAACTCTGCACCAAATTGAATTTTATAATTTTGATAATATTCATTTGTGCTTATAGTTGCAATTTTCATGTCATGGTTTTTTTGCAGCGCACGAGCTATGTATTCATTTAAGTAAGGGTCTTGAAAATCAGCCCACCAGTCGGTATTTACATATTCAACTTTTGCCTTTAGCTCTTGAGTTTTTTCTTTTTTATTTTTATTAAAAAACTTTCTTTCTTTTTTTGTTTTCGGCTGGTCTTTTACGGTTTCATCTATTGCTAAAACAGGCGCGCTAAAAACCGTACCAAACATTATAAGTATTGCTAATGCTGTTAATTTTTTCATTACTGTCCTTTTGGTTGCATTTTTTATAACAGTATGCTAGCATAAGATTGTTGCATTTGCAACATGTATTTTTTACAACAATATACGAGCTATACATGACAACAAAAGAAAAAGATTTAAAAATAATGCATTATACAGATTCTCCATCGTATGAGTTGGAGCTGACATCTAAGTATTGCAAGGCACTGCTAATAAAATTGTTTAATCAAGTATGCTCTGAAATTACACCCGAAGAATTTGCTGTTTTAGATACTGTTTCTTGTCATAAGGGTTTTTGTCAGAGAGATTTAGCTAAGCTTATTTTAAGAGATAGAGCAAACACAGGCAGAGTTCTTGATTCGCTCGAGAAAAAAGGTTTTATTAAACGCAGCAATGACACAAAGAATAACAGACTTGTAAGAATAGTAAATATAACTCCATCAGGTGAAGTTATACTAAAAGAACTTACTCTTCGTTTTCAACCAATTCATGAAAAAATGTGTAAAATATTTAGTGAAGAAGATTTACTTATATTACGAGCTTCACTTAAAAAAGTCAGAGAAGCAATTTCGCAAATCGTAGATATGCAAATATAGAGGTACATATGTCAGAAGAAGTAAAAGAACAAACAGTTAATGAAGAAGTCAAAGAAAAGAAAATTAATAAAAAAGTTTTGATATCTGTTCTTGTTGTAGCGGCAGTTATTACAGGCTTTTTTGTACATAATTCGCTAAAATATCAATCGACTGATGACGCTTATGTGGAAACTACAACGGTTCAGGTTGCGCCAAGGGTGTCGGGGCAGATAATTGAAGTTTATATTGATGATAACCAAAGGGTTAAAGAGGGAGATTTGGTTGCAAAAATTGACCCTGCTGACTATGAAATAAAACTTGAGCAGGCTCAGGCAAAGTATGAAAAGGAACTCCTTGACCAGAAAAATGCCCTAGCTGCAAGAAAGGCTGCGAATTCTGAAATCTCGGCTGCTAAAGCGGATTTAGTAAGATACACCAACCTGTATAAGGGCGGAGCGGTTTCAAAACAAATGCTAGACGCTGCTCAAACTCGCTACGATAATGCGGTTGCAAGACAAACAAGTGCTGAACAAGCAGTAATGTCAGCGAACAGAAACTCTAAAGTAGCCGATGCGGAAATAAAAGAACTCAAAGCTCTTCGCGACCAAGCAAAACTAAACCTGTCTTATACAAACATCTATGCTCCTCAAGGCGGTACCGTTTCAAGCAGAAAAGTTGAAAAGGGTATGTACGTAAATGTGGGTTCGCCTCTATTTACTATAGTTCCCGATGATGTTTGGGTTGTAGCTAACTTTAAAGAAAACCAACTAAGACATATGCACCCCGGGCAAAGTGTCGAAATAAAAGTTGATACATATCCTAACAAAAAATTTAAAGGTAAAATCGATTCAATTCAAAGAAGTTCAGGTGCAAAGTCAAGCATGTTCCCGCCTGAGAATGCTGTAGGTTCATTTGTAAAAATAGTTCAAAGAATCCCTGTAAAAATTGTCTTTGACGAGCCGATTGATAAGGAAGTTTATAACATAGTTCCCGGCATGTCGGTTGTTCCAAGGGTAAAAGTTAAGTAATTTAGCTTGCTTTTGTTGGCAAATGGATGCTGAACTCTGCACCTTTATTTTCTTCACTTGCGACAGTTATTCTGCCGTCAAGTGTGCCTATTATCTTGTTTGAAAGATAAAGTCCCAGCCCCATGCTGGCTTTTGAGTACAATTCGGCGGCACAGTAGTATTTGTTAAAGATTTTATCTATATTTTCCTTAGATATACCGACTCCGTAGTCTTTGACTCTAATTACACAGTTTGTATCGTTGTTCTCAAGCGTGATATCTATATATTCCGAGTTTACACCATAGGAAATAGCGTTTAGTATAAGGTTTTGAATAACTCGTTTGAGCAAAAGCACATCCGTATCAAATACATAATTTGGTTCAAGATGGTCATACAGTCGTATTTTTTTATTATGGAGAGCTGCTATTGAATTTGTCTGCAATATTATATCGTCTATAAAATTTCTTAAGTTAATATCTTTTTGGATTTTTGGGGTAAAACCCTTTTTTTCAAATTTATGTGAGTCAAGTAATGATTCCACAAGGTGTCTTAGGTCGTGATTTGAGATTTTTATGTTTTTTATTGCATCTTTTTGTTCGTCGTTTAATTCTCCGAATTTATTATCCAAAAGCAAATCCAAAGTGTTGTCCTGAGCGATAATGGGAACTTTTAGGTCATGAGTTAACATTGCTATAAAATCTTCTTTTATTTCATTGTTTTCTTTTTCTTTTTCAACATACTCAATAATCATCTTATCTCTGTCAAGAATACTCTCTAAAAGACTATTTAAGCTTTTAGATAATTCATTTGTTAAGGGCGAAAAGCCATTTTGGGCTTTTGTCTGAAGATTACCCCATCTGGCTGATGATATGCACTGTGAGAGTGACTTTAAATATTTTATGTTTTGTTGATACTTTGTTAAAAGCTTTGTGTATTTTGATATAAGCACTGAAAAACTTATTGTAAGCAGTGCTATTATAAAACCTGTTGTGAAAATTACGCTTAAGCTAATCATTCTTGCCTCTCTTTGCTTTATATTAACATATTTTTATGTTATGGTCTAAGTTGGGCAATTTTTTATCTTTAGTTGTTTTATCAATCTGGATTGTGTTGGAAAAGGAAAAGTAATGAAAATTCAAAGCGTTATTTCAAATCAAAAAGTAAATTATGCAACAGCTTCGTCGGCAATAAAAGAAAATAAGGCTGACAACAGTGCTTTTGGCACTTCAAAAGTTGATTTAAATTTTGGTAATAACGATAAGGCCCATTTTGTATATGTATTTGACCCGGCAAAAGAGGCAATTGAGGAAGAAAAATACAGAAATGAAATGATGGATAAGTTTTTTGTGCCGGTTGCCGATTTTCAAGGAAATGTTTTGACGGATAAAAACAACAAGCCTGTTACTGAGCTTGACCCCAGAATAAAAGATGCCTTGGACTCCATGACATTCGAATTTGTGGGCCCTGACGGTGAGAAGTTTGAAGGTACAATCGCGCAAGCAATTGAAAGATTTGTTATATTTGATGATAATTCCCAAGACAGTTACAACGGACTTTTGCATGGTACATCGCAAGATAGTATAAAAAACATTATTGAAAACGGTCCTGATATGCGAAAAGTAAGAACAAGTGCTTTTGGTCCGGGTATGTATTTTGCGCTTACCGAGGGTGATGCCCAAGACTACTCAAGCGCAAAGCTTCAGGCGGATGTTGTTAAAACTACAAGAGAAAATGGTGAAAAGGGAAAATTTGCAAGATTTAATACAAATTTTTATGACAATATTAAAAATTCTCAAGTTATGCTTGCGCTAAATGAGATTTTGGATATAGAGCCCGAACCAAAGGAATATAATCCCTTTAGACCGTATTATTTTTCAAAGGTAAAAAGTGAAATTCCGATGAGAGTTTTTGATGAGTATTGCAGAAATATAATTAAAGACGACCTCGAAATTGATGCTGCCTATGCTTTTGCAAGGGGTTATCACCCATGTGTTGTGGTGTTTAATCCTGATTCTGTTGTAAATACCAAGGAATATGGCGCATATGGTTCAAGTGATTTGAGTTATTATTACAGATATTAGTTTTTAAGTTAAAATAATTCTGTGAATAATCTTGAACTCATTATTTTAGCACTGGCACTGTCTGTTGATGCGGGAGCGGTTTCCTTCTCGCATGGGTTGGTGTTTGCTAAAAACAGAGCAAAAAACTCCTTTTTGCTTGCGTTTTTTACGGGATTTTTTCAATTTTTAATGCCTGTTTTAGGCTATCTTTTTGCAGGCATGATTTACTCTTATGTTAAGCAAATAAGCTCCTACATTGCATTTTTAATATTTTTTGCTTTGGGTGTGAAATTTATTTATGATGCAATTTTTGATAAAGACAAAAAAACACAAGGACTGTGTTGCATTTCGCTCACCTGCCTTTTATCTCTTGCAATAGCAACAAGTATAGATGCACTAGCTGCCGGTGTGAATTTATGTTTTCTTGAGGCAAATATAATAAAATCATCAATTATAATAGGTCTTACCACGCTTTTTGTATCTGTGTTTTGTTTTGTATTGGGTCAGTTTTTTAAGAAATTTCCCTCAAAATACCTTGAAATATTATCAGGGCTGATTTTGATTTTTTTAGCTATAAAAGGGCTTATAAAATAATTTTTTGTAATTATTAATTTTTTGTTTATTTTTTAGGGCACATGTAAATATGGTGCTAAATTTAAAGTAAAGAAATTGATAGATAGGAGATTATATATCATGGCAAAAACAATTGGTATTGACTTAGGTACAACAAACTCTGTTGTAGC
>CALUSB010000042.1 GCA_944323335.1 Candidatus Gastranaerophilales bacterium | reverse complement strand
ACGGTAGCTGAACCGTTAAGTCCGTCTTGTCCTTCTACTCCTCCTGTTCCTCCTGAACCTACTTTAAATACAATTCTATCTCCCTCAGCTACCTTATACTTAATCTCATACATTTTATTATTACTATCAACTCCTGCAACTCTTGATGCTGAACCTCCGCCGCCACCGGGTAGTGCTACCTTATACACTATATCAACTCTTCCTGATGCTCCTTTACCTCCACCATAGAAGTGAGAAGTAGAATTAGCCCAAGCAGGAGTTAATCCTCCTCCACCGCCAAAGCCGTAAATACTTGCATTTTGTCCCTTTGCATAACTTATCTCTGTATTTGTTGCTCTTTGATTTGCTGTTCTGTTACTATCTATATACAGATATCCTCCCGAACTGTTATCCCCGTCATTAATAGTCCCCGTATTTTTAACTCTTCCTCCATTACCGCCTTTTGTTGAACTACCAGCTTCTCCGCTATACGATAGAGTAGTACATGATGTATTGCCTCCTGAAAAACTATCTGTAGTATCTTTCCTATTTCGAGCATAACATGTACCTGATACTGTTGTATTGCCGCTTGCCGTTCCATTAGTATATGCACTGCCATGAGCACTTGTTGTAGCAGCATTACCTCCTAATCCGCCTTTTACATAATATGTACCTAATTCAACAGAACCTCTTTTATGAACAATCTTTGTAGTTCCTCCCTGAGACCCTTTAGTTCTTGC
Source organism: Candidatus Gastranaerophilales bacterium (assembly GCA_944323335.1). GTDB lineage: Bacteria > Cyanobacteriota > Vampirovibrionia > Gastranaerophilales > Gastranaerophilaceae > Galligastranaerophilus. The sequence goes on along the minus strand of CALUSB010000042.1, from coordinate 5,759 downwards.
AGCTCCGCCATTACCACCAGAACCTATTGTTATCTCAAACACATCCTTTGGCAGAACATTAATAGTCTTTTCCATAACAGCACCAGATGAGCCACCTGCGCCACCGTAGTTGTTGTAGTACTTGAGGGACTTGACGCAGCGGACGGAGTTGGCATATTCGGCTGATTCGCTTGAAACATATATATTATTAGGTCTATACCAGATAAATTGTGTGGCAGTATCTGATGCCCAAACCATACCTGGGTCACACCTATTACTAAAACCGCTCCCAGGGCATGCATTTAATTTTGGTCCACAATATGGTACAGTATTGGGTTCGTTTCCTAAAAAATTGTATGTGCATAATTGCAGACCATTTTCTCCTGCATATCGTGAGTATGTATCAATATATTTTATCCATTTTCGTAATTCTGTTGATGTTGGTAATCTGTATTTGTAATCAGGTCCGCCTGATGCTTTTCTTCCGTATGCCATACAAATGCTTTTGGCAGCATTTTGCATACAAACAGTTCTTCTATTGGCCTTGTAAGAATATGGATATAAATTATTTATTGTCCCAGTATCCATAGTTGAAGCATACCAACAACAAAGCTTTGTCGTTGATGTTTCGCCGGTTTTATAGAATATAGTATTTGTATCTGCATATGGCCATGTGCCACCATCTCCCGCATTTCTTTTAAATATACATAAATCTGACCCATCATCAGAGCCTCTTACGGCTAAGTATAGAGGATATTTGGCAAGTTCTGCCGAACTTGGCTTCATACCATTGTCCCCCGGATTATTTTCACAACTTGTAGCTCCCGAGGGGCTTCCATTTCCACCACCGCCTCCGCCTCCTGAACCGGTAATAGTAAATGTTAATTCATTAACTCCTGCGGGAATTGTCCAAGTCGTTGAACCAGTAAAAGAAATATCCTTTTCAACATAAGTTGAACCAGCTCCGCCGCCTGCGCCTCCTGAGCCTTGCAAGAAAAGAGTATTAATACCAATAGGAACATCAAAAGTATAAGTCCCGGGGTTAGTAAAAATTTCAAGCCCCTTTTTATTATCAGTCTGTACTGTAATATTTTCTTTCATTCTTTTTGTTATAACGGGAGCTAAAGCCACCATAATAACCGATATTACAAGTACAGCAGTAAGCAGTTCCGCCAAAGTAAACCCCTTTTGTACGCCATAAGGACGCACAGCGCCATTGCGGCAAGCAAATTTTCTAATCATTTTCGTATCTTTCCCTCAATTTGCGTAACAATTCAGGCTTTTAAGAATTAGACACGCAACTATAAATTTCCAGGTTTTTTCGTATAAAGATGTCAACATTATAGACATGTTTATGCATGTTGTCAATAAAATAAGTACTTATATATGCATAGTTTTTAAAAAATAAAGATACTAAAATGTTTTAGAGGGGTATAAATGAGTAATATTGCGCTAATTGGCGAAAAAATAAAAGAAATAAGGCGTGCAAAGAAAATTTCCCAAGAAAAATTAGCTGAAATGATTTCTATGAACCATCGAACCATAAACCGAATAGAAAACTGTCATACAATGCCGACACTTGAAACTTTAGACAAAATTGCCGCAGCGCTTAATGTAAACTTGAGTGACTTTTTTCAAACCCAAGCACTAAAAACAAGAAAAGAAATTACTAAAGACATTTTGGATATATTAAATAAATTAAGCGACAAAGAACTCCAAACTTTTTACAAGGCAGTTTACAACTTTTTCATTTGAATCAAAAGGTTTTCTATGTCTTTCTTTTCAAGTGACGCATTTAGAGAAATCCTAAGACGAGCCGAGTTTTTAGCAACTGTTGGGTATCTTATAGGCAGACAATAATACCCCGCATTATAGAGTTTTTTTGAAGCGTCGAGAGCTTTTTTATTTTCCCCTAATACTACAGGTACAATATAGCTTGAACCTAAAACATTAAAATCTTTAAGATTTTTGTGCACAAAATCCGTAAGTTCAAGCAATTTTTTTGCCAGTGCATCCGTTTTAAAAATATAGTTTTTAAGCACATAATAAGAAAACTCGGCATTTATTTGAGGAAAAACTGTAGAGAAAATAAAAGAGCGCGCAAAGTTTATTAAATAATCTATAAGCACCCTATCGCCCACACAAAAAGCACCGTAAGAACCTACTGATTTTCCAAAAGTGGCCATTAATAAATCAATCTTATCAAGTACACCCTCTTGTGCGCAAAAACCAAGCCCCGAGCCGTAAACTCCAAAAGAGTGTGCCTCGTCAACCACAAGCAGAGCGCTATACTTTTCTTTCAATTCAACAAGTTTTTTAATGTCGCAAAAATCCCCGTCCATAGAAAAAAGTGCTTCTGTAGAAATTATTGCGTTATTATACTTTGCTCTGTATTTTTTAAGTTTATTTTCCAAATCATCATAATCACAGTGTTTATAAGGTATAAGTTCGCTTTTAGAAAGGCGGATACCGTCAATTATACTTGCGTGATTTAACTTGTCGCAAAAAACCACATCACCATTTTTTACAAGAGAAGAATAAATACCGACATTTGCGTGATAACCGCTGTTAAAAAGAAGTGCCGCCTCTTTTGAAAACTTCTCGCACAAAAGTTCTTCAAGCTTAGTATAAGATTTTGTATTTGCACACAAAAGTCTTGCTGATGGGACATCAAGCGGCTTATCATAGGAACTTAAAAAATCCCTATAAATTTCTTTTTTTGTACTTATTCCAAGATAGTCATTGGACGAAAGGTTTAAGAGTTTTTTGCCCTCTTGAAAAATATACTTGCCTTCAATTTCAAGCGGTTTTAAGGAACGAAAATTAAGTGAATCTTTTTGTGTTTGAATTGCATTTTGATAAAAACTATAGAGCTTTTTCATCTTTAAACCAAGTCCTGTTAAAGGCGTTTATCATTTTGTATTTCTTACAATATGCAATTAAATCCTGTTTTATTTCAGGAAGCAGGATAAATATTGCAATTAAGTTTGGCGCAGCCATTGCAAGCATTGTTGAATCGGTAAAATCAATAATACTTTGCAGATTCATGCAAGAGCCAACAACAATAAATAAACAAAACATTATCTGATACACTTTTGTGCGTTTAAAACCTTCACCAAATATATAGCTCCAAGCCTTTTGCCCGTAATATGCCCAGCTTATTATTGTTGAAATTGCAAAAAGAATTATAACAATTGCAAGGACATAAGGGAAAAATGAAAATGTACCTGCAAAAGCTGCCGAGGTCAACTGCACACCTGTTATACCCTCGCGATAGTTAAGGTATTCGCCTGTGATTATAATTACAAAAGCCGTAATTGAACATATTATAACTGTATCTAAAAAAGGCTCCATTAATGAAACAAAACCTTGTGATACAGGTTCGTTTGTCTTAACTGCAGCGTAAGCTATAGGGGCAGAACCTGAGCCTGCTTCGTTAGATTGAACAGAGCGGCGAAAACCTATCATAATAGTTCCTATTATCCCCCCTACGACAGATTGAGGAAAAAATGCTTCTTTAAATATGGTAGCAATTGCATGAGGTATATGTTGAAAATTCATAAGAATAATTACTATAGCAGCAAGCAAATAAATACCGCACATAACAGGAACAATTTTAGATGTTACATTTGCTATCGATTTAATACCGCCAACTATAATTAAACCTACAATTGTTGCTACTATCAGGCCAAAGACCCAGCTGTGAGCGGCAAAGAAACTATTATCACCGCCTGTTATATTTATAACTTGCTGAGTTGCCTGATTTATTTGCAGCATATTACCGCCGCCAAGTGCACCCGGGACACACATAAGTGCAAATATTAACGCCAAAGGCTGCCCCAGCCACCTTAAACCTTTTCTTGTCAGACCATGAGCAATATAAAACATTGGCCCGCCCGAAACTGAGCCGTCTGCGTTAAATCTTCTGTATTTAACAGCTAAAGTGCACTCCAGAAATTTTGATGCCATACCGCAAACAGCGCCAAAAACCATCCAAAACATAGCACCGGGGCCGCCTATTGAAATAGCTATTGCAACACCTGCAATATTTCCAAGCCCGACAGTTCCGGATAGTGCCGTTGCAAAAGCACCCATTGAGCTTACTTCACCGTCTCTGTCGTTGTCGTGCTCTTTATGATATTTGCCAAAAAGCTGATTTAGTGAGTGTTTAAAACCCCATATACCGATAAATCTTAAGTATATTGTAAAAACTATGCTTGATACAATTAAAAACATTATGATAATAGGCACACTTACAGAGCCTATTTTTATGGGTGTGAAAATAATGTTTGAAAATGCGTCTGAAAACGGCGCAAAATACTTGTCTACGCATTCGCTCACACCAAGAGCTTGAGCGTTTTGGGGAACAAAAAATAATGTTGTTAATAACAATAAAAATCGACTATACATTCAACTACTCTCTACTTGTAAAAAAGACCTTGTCTATAATTACACAAAAAAGGCTCAATGACAAACACTTGAGCCGATTTTGTTACATAAATTTAAAAGTTGTTATCTTGCAGCGTCAACAGGGATTAAAATTACCTGACCTATTTGAAGCGAAGAAGGGTCTACTATATTGTTGAGCTTTTGTATAGCTTCAATTTTTTGCATATCATATTTACCATAGAATCTGTATGCAATTTTATCTAAAGTATCACCGCTTTTTACTTCGTATTTTTCTTCAGATACAACTGCTGCAGCCTCGGGCGCAACTTGTGCATCAGCACCGATTACTGCTACATTGGGTTTTGCAGGTTGTTGAACTACAATTTCTTGAGTTCTTTGATTGCCAATAAAGTTAGAAAAACCTGCTATAAGAGATATCAAACCCATAAACAAAGCGCCACATATAAAGCCTATTGCAAGATATACTCCGGGAGCCTTTTGTTTAGTAACCCTTGTATCAGTACTTGTCTTACCGACACTTCTCCAAAGTACATCAAGCTCGGGTGTTTTTGACGGCTTTACATAACGAGAGTATTCATTTCTATCCAAATCAAACGTCCTTGAACTCTCAAGCGCTGACATATTCTCGCGAGTAAGACCTGCTCTGTGTAAAGTTGAACTTTTCATAAGACCTCTTAATCTTTTACAATATGAATAATATTGGAAAAGTAGTCTTGAAGTCAATATTGTAACAAATACAACATTAAGAAATATTTACAATGCTAATTGCCTATTTTTAAATATTTTTTGGCACCGTCAAACATAGCCTGAGCAAGCTCATCATTTTTATCAAGGTTAAAACCGCCCTCGCTCAAAAACTCGCTCATTCTGCGCTGCCAGAGTTCATAAAGCTCTTCATCAGATAAATTGAGCACATCTGATATTGTTTTTAATTCGGCAAAATCTATATGTAAGGGTTTTGCACCGCGCAAAATATCTACAAGATGCAGTCTTTTTTTTCTTTCAAATTTCTTTAAAAATTCAACCGTTGTAAGGTTATTGTGTTTTATTGCATCCTTTAAAAATTCAAGATTATCATCGTACAGCGCAGGGTCTTGAGGAATTTGATACTCAATAAACTCTTCAGGTCTTATATCCATAACCGTAGCAATTCTCTCAAGAGTTGTAGCACGGGAGGAGAAAGGTATAGTTTCGTCAATTAAATTATAAACATAAGAAAGTGTAACACCTATCATCTGTGCAAAATCTTTTTTGTGAAGGTTGTTTTTTTCAAGAAATTTTGCTACTTTTTGCGAACTTTTTTCATTTACTATAGGTTTATTTTTCATTGACATAATTCAACTCCGTCTAATATGATATTTTACAGATAA
>CALUSB010000041.1 GCA_944323335.1 Candidatus Gastranaerophilales bacterium | reverse complement strand
ACTCGGCAGAGTCCGTGAGGTCGAGAGTTCGAATCTCTCCCTTGCTATTTTTTATTACTTACGGTGCATTGAGCGCCGCTCACGGGTACAGCTTTTCAAGCTGACCTCTCGCGAAACTTGCCCATTGGGGCAACTTTCACTCGGCAGAGTCCGTGAGGTCGAGAGTTCGAATCTCTCCCTTGCTATTTTTTATTACTTACGGTGCATTGAGCGCCTGTAATTTAACGGGACGTTTTATCTGAACGCATAAAAAGATTATTCGGCAAAGTTGGCTTTGTGTTTGAACTTTGGCGGTCGGAAGTAATCGTTTTATATGTTACAAAATGGTCTTTTACTGGTCTTGATTGTCTGATTACTGTCCAAGAATTGTCTTAATTTTTCTATTTTAAAACCAATGTTATAGCCTATTTCGTCCTCATAATCTAATTTGTACGGATAAAACGATTATTTGACATTTTAAGTAAATAAAGTCCGGTTCGTATATTGAATAAAATTATGTCCTAATGATACAAAAGAAGGAAAAAAGGAACACATTTCTGACTTCAGAGTTAATCTGTATGTATGGACGAATATATAAATATTAACAAAATCGAAGAATTAAAAGGTTTAAAAAGTACACGTTCAATAAGACTTGCAATTAACCAAGGTAAGTATATTGCAAGAGAAGTTGAAGTAAGGGGCGGAAAATCGTATGAAATTCTTTATTCTTTATTCTTTATTAGAACCGGATATACAAGATAGATTAGATGAAGAAGAATTAAAAACAACAGCAATTGTTCCGTTTGAAAACAAGGTGAATTTTGTAATATATGCTAACCTTTGAATTAAATCAGTGTTCGCTAAGCCATATAACGCTAGAGCAAAAGTTATTGAAAGATTCTTTCTTGAATTTCAAGAAGAATTTGGCAAAAAACTCGATTATTTAATTTTGCAAGCAAAATAATAATCGGTATTTTGCATTGAACAAATGAGAAAATCAAAGATTTTCAATTGTTCAAAAAAATTAATGCCTGCTACATTGGAACAAGTATTGAAAACAAACCCGCTTGGATGAAACGAGGAGAAAAACTCCATAGAGATATGCATAAAAAACTCACTAATATTAAAAGAATATTATGATATGCTTGATAAGCTGACTGAGTGATTATTGATTTTGTAATGCACTTTTTTCTTCTTCAAATCTTTCCAGTTTTTTTCTTGAAATTGAAGGTACTACTTGCTCTCTTGCAACAAGAATATAATCATCAACTGTCGGAAATTCAGTATTTTTCTCTACTTTATCTATAATTGTAGCAATATTAGCGTTCGAGTATAACAAATCAGGGTTAGAAAAAAGCACTCTTACAAATGAGTCAATACCATTAACTTTCCTACCATATATTTCTAATCTTTGCTCTGCTATACCTTTTGCTACAGAATAATCAGCAGGTGGTATGGCAAATTTCTTAGGTGTAATTTTAGACTCTAAAATTCTTGGGTCAATATCTAGCGGGTGATTTGATGTTAAAAACAAGGTACATTTATACTCATCGGCACAATTTTGCATAAAATCGACAAGCTCATTAACAACAGGGGAATATTTATTTGCTAGTGAATCAAATTCGTTAACAATCAAAATTGTTCTCTTTTTTTCATCACCGCTATTAATATAATTTTGGCGGGCTATTTGAGCTTTATCGAGTATTGTACACAATGCTTCTTCTTCTGATAAATTAGCTAAATCTACGGTATCTACAAAAGAAAGAGTTTGCTCCGCCAAAGCATGTGCAAAAGTTGTCTTGCCACAACCTGTGGGGCCAAAAAACAAAAAAGCATCTGGGACATCGGTTTTTTGGGATGTTCTTGCTTTAGCCATTGTTTTTATAATAAATTCACTTGTTAATTTGTCCTTAACATTGTCATATCCGATAATTCTGTTAAAACCTTTATTTTTGCTCATATTTTGTAAACCAATAAGGTAATTAAGTAAGTTTCTTTCATCTTTTTCAAGGTTTTTAACATCAGAATTATTTAATATTTCATTTAGCTGGGCATATTGTGATGTTAAACAACTTATTTGCTTTGCTAAATCAATACGTTGTGCATTTGTTACACCTTTATTTTCAGCCTCTCTTTTTTGGCGTGCCATTAAATTATTGTAAGCTTCATCAAGTGTCCGCATTTCTTGTTTTTGTTTTTCAAAACGATCACCCTGAAAGTTAACTGTACTGTTGCGATAAAAATATTTTACAGGATATCTGGACGCTTGAAAATTTATTGAATTAAAAGCAATTTTCATCAATTCTCTCCCTTTAATTTTATTTTAAGACCAAACCTTTGGTCGCCTATTGAGGCTTCTTCAAAATCCTCAAGCGGTTTTGTTGTTTTTATCATAATAGTCGTGTAATTATTTTTCACAGAATTTTCTGTCATGTTTTTTATTCTGCTTATATATCTTCTTGAAGATAAAGAGTCGGTATCAACTAAAAGCTCATCAAGGTTTTCAATTGTTAATAGAGTTCTCTTACTTGTTTTTTCATACAGTTCTTTTGCTTCTTTTAGTTCTTTAACTATTAAATCAATCGAAGCGTCGAGATTTTTTATATCAAAATTAACCTGTGCATTATTTAAATTAAATAATTTTTTAATAGAATCTGCTATATTATCAAGGGCTTGTTTTGACTTTCCATGTAATAAAATATTTGTAAATACATCATCTTGAGTCAACCTTTCTGTTTTCTCCATTGCAAGAAATTGAGTATACCGTTTAAGCTCATTGACGTAGTTTTTGGCAATATTAGAAAAATCAAGCTCATCAATATTTTTTAATATTTCTTGCTGTATTTTTTCAAAGTCGCCTGACAGATTAGGAATTTTAAGCACTGAATTTCCGCACTCAAGTTCTAAAAGCTCTTGAGGAACCTTTTTGCGACCTGTCATATCATACACGGCTCTTATATTATATTTTTCATAACAGGAATTTAAAAAATCGCATAACTTTTCAAATTCGCTTGAACCGGCATTGTATTTTCCGATATAATCTTCAAGATTTTGCAAATGCAAAATGGTATCTGTGCCTGATATATCAAAGTTTGTTTTGTACTTTTGAGCTGCATTAATTAATTCATCTAAAGAAAGAGCAGACAAATCAAAAGTTTCAAATCTTTCACCCGAGTGAGCTGATAACTGTTTGAGGAATTGTTGTTTTAATTTTTGATTTACACCGTCTAAAACTATATTTTCTTTTTTAGTTTCTAAAGAAAAATACTGCCTACACCAGAACGGATAATCCATATTTTGAGGCTTATCCTCAATTTTAGAAAGTGCATTAAAAAACGCATTCTTTTTAAAGTCAAACATTTTTTCTAAATCATCGACTACTTTTTGCAAATTTATTGTGTTTTTAAAATCAACACTCATAGCGCTTGCACTTATATCATTAAATTTTGATTTATCAGTCATATCTGCAATTATACTTGTTTTATTTTTACCAAAAGACTTTTGAAGAAATTCCAAAAATACACCTTTTTTGCCCTCTGAGCCTGAATCTTCTAAATCTTCAATAAATTTTGAAAAATTATCTATTAAAAAGAAATTTCTTTTTGGAGTTTTCTCGCCTGATTGTGAAATTTCATCGGCTAGTTTAGAGAGATATTGTAAAAATTCATCCAATTTTCCTTCGGGATACCTAACTCTATTAATTTTTGAATCAAAATATGAGGCAATAATTTCACCTAAACCCTGCGCATTTGTATTACTACCTTTTAGAAAAATAACATCAGGAAAAATCGGTGTATCTGATTCTATACCTAATTTTTCGTATCTAAATAATGAATACAGTTTTTCAAAATCCGAATCATTGCCTTGTCTGGATAGTGTTTCAAGATTCAGCGGGTTAAATTTTGGCACTAAAGACTCATGTTTTAATTTATCGCTTTGTTGAGCAACTGTATTTTTAACGTGTTCAAAATTAATAAAATTTAGTTTACAATTATTATCGGTTGGAATTTTTCCCTTTTTAAGAAAATATATGGCTCCTGCAAAAATACTCAATGCCCCAAATGCCAACAATGCGCCTTTAATAACCTTATTGTTACTTTTACTTTTTGGGTCTTCTTTAATAAACACATCAGTTTTATCTTCTATTGAAGCAGGTTTTTGCACAGTGACACTCTGTTTAGAGTAAGCAGGGGTTAAATAGCTGCTATCAAATTTAAACATTGAATAAGGGTTATTGGTTGTATTTTTAATCTCATTTGCCATGCTTATATTTCCATATTCCAATGGTCACTGTAGGAAAAATCGTCATCATCATTGTATGTTCTAACACCTTCTGGACTTTTATTTATAAGTCTGTCAAATTCTTCTTTTGCTGCTTTATATTTTTCTCTTTCCTGCAGAGTTGCCGCTTTGTTATTTATTTTAATTTTTAAATCAAATCTTTGATCACCAATTGATGCCTCTTCAAAATCCCCTAAGTCTTTATTTGTTTTCATTAATATTGTTGTATGGTACTTTTGAGAAATATTTTCTATAAAATTTTTAAATCTGCCTATTATAACCCTGCCTTCAAGTGTATCGTCACTTGTAAGCAATTCATCAAGGTGATTCACGGTTATTAATGTTCTAACTCTGCTTACTTGGTAATATTGCTCTGCAAATTTTGCAAGTTCTGCCATTTGCGAAAGAGAGCTCAATGGCTCTTGAGGGTCAAAGTCAATCTCTTTTGTATAAATTTCACTTTTACTTTTTATCCAATCAGTTAATTCATCTATTCCGTTTTTTGAATTACCATAGATTAAAATTCCATTAGGCACCTTACTTGGCAAACCATCTTTTTCTGCTTGCAACGGAGTAAAGAACTCATGCATAACAGTTCTTTTTTGTTGAACTATATCGTGGTATTCACCTGCAACAATAGGGCCAAGCTCATTAATTTCGGCGCTAAGCAGGCTCATTTTTGCCCTTACTTCGTTAACATATTGCATAATTGTGTCAAAATCTTGCTGCCTGCCACTTTTGGTTATTCTGTTGCTACACAATTCGGATTTGATAAAATCATCATCTTCTTTCCAAAAATGTTCCGCAAATTTTTGCAAATTTTGAGGGTCTTTAAAATCAATCGTATAATAATAACTTGTAAAATTTACACTTTTGACAAATATATCCTTTGCACTAGCAGGCGAATAATTTTGCCTGCTCTGCCTTAAAACATTATTATGGTTTATTGGTACCATTTTAAAAGATGAGATATTTTGAATTTTCATTTATGCTCCCTTTTTTAAACTTCAACTTAAAATCAATGCACAAAACTGCCTCTTACATATATTTTTGCGTAGGTCTCCGCCGATTTTGACGTATTTATAATTTCTTTTAGTAAATTTGCATGCGAGCTTAAATACCCAAATCTTCCAAGTATACTCATTTTTTGTTTATCCAAGGGAGGGCTGATGTATTTCAAAGTGTTCTTTTGAACTGTTAAATCAAACTCGCCCGTGTTATTAGGTAAATTTCTGTCTTTTTCTTTAGAAATAGTTACCCTAACCTGCTTTTGTAAATTTTGCAGTTTCGATATTACACTTTTTGCCTTATCTGCTACTTTAAAATTAGGATCTTCTAGTAATGGTTCAACAAGCTTAGTGTGTCTTTCTAAGCCCCATTTTGATATAACATTTAATGCACCTATTTTATAAACGTCATCAGACTCTAAAAGTGCTTTTAACTTACCTAAATCATAATACTTATTTAACAACAGTCTTGCTTGGTAATTTGTTTTTTTATCGTTTAATGTTGCAATACTTTCATCGCATTCAAGAATACTTTCAGCTATTGGTAAAAACTCTCTTGCCCCATTTTTATTTAACATACTCATAACAAAAAACTTGGCTTCATAGTCATTTGAACTATAGAAAAACTTATTTAAAAGCGTTAAATCACTATTTTTAACACTGAGTTGATTTTTGCTATTAGCTTGCGATATGGCAGTAGCAAGAACAACGGCCGCTTTGTTTATATCAAAAGGTTCGTACGAGTGTGCAAGATTAGCAAATAAAGTAATTCTGTTAGCAGGCAAAGTGCATATTGGGGTTTTTATCGACACACTTTTTCTAAATTCATCAAAAACTGCCGTAGATAAAGAATCTGTTCTGTCATTTATACGCTCACAAGCCAGCTCATCTGTGCGCTTTCTAATATATTCGGGCAATTCCTCCTTTTGTATATATCTTTTAAAAGTTGGCCCATTATGTAATGATAAAATCTTCATATTAAACCTTTACATCTAATTTTGCAATTTGAACTTCAATCGCTTTTGCATCATCTAGCATCCTTGAGCTTTCGTATGATTTTTTTAAAGTAGAAAGTAAGATTTTTAAATCATCATCACCAATCTGACTTCTTTGCAATCTTGTTTGACTAACAAATTTATCGTAAAAATCATCATTTATTTTTTTGCGGCAGTTATTATACACGTCCTTTTCCATTGATGCATAATTTTCGCGCATTACTTGTTTAATTTGTCTTTCAATACTATCTTGCGGAATTAATACATTTTGCATTTATACTACTCCATTAATTTTTTGTTTATTTTCTGAATCCGGTTTTTCTTTTTTAATTAGTGGAAAAAGAATAAGTGTTAATAATGCCCCAAAACCAACAATGCCTCCTTGAATTTTTCTCAATGGAGTTTTAGCCATAAAAGTCGCAGGTACACCAACTAAAGTCATACCAGTAAGTAAAACTGCACCAACTTTATCGTTTTTAAGAGTATTCTTGTACTTTTCAAAAATAGGATTATTACTTTTTACAGGTTCACCGGATTTAAAATTAATCAAGCTTACTTTACTTATCATTTGCTCATCCTTTCTTAAACTCTTTAACAACATTATTTACAGGCCTTGCAATAAAAGCCATACCCATAAGCAGAGCACCAATCGCGCTCAATGTAGGCTCACCCGTTGAAATCATTATTGAACCCGCCCTTGCAAAGTGACTAAGCGATAATAAACCGGGGGTTATATTACTGGGGTCAATTAATCCTGCTTTTATTTTTTCAAGAGTACTTCTTGCTTTTTTAATGTCTTGTTTTTTCTGAGGGAATTTTTTCTCAATTATATCAAATTCTCTCATTATTTGGGCCTGGAATTCTCTTGCTTGCTGGGTGTTGCTGCCCAACAAGGAATAAAGCGCAAAAAGCTG
>CALUSB010000040.1 GCA_944323335.1 Candidatus Gastranaerophilales bacterium | reverse complement strand
GCGCCATCAACTAAATCTTTAGCTTCTTTTAAGCCAAGACCTGTGATTTCACGAACGATTTTAAGTACGGGGATTTTGTTAGCGCCGGCTGATGCTAATACAACAGTTACTTCAGAAGCTTCTTCAGCACCTGCTTCTGCTGCGCCTGCTGCGGGAGCTGCTGCTGCAACTGCTACAGGAGCTGCTGCAGATACGCCAAATTTTTCTTCCATAGCTTTAACAAGTTCAGCTGCTTCGATAAGAGTTAATTTTTCAATTGATTCTAAAATTGTTTCTACGTTGCTCATTTTTTTATCCTTTCAATTATTATTTTTGTAATCTTATGATGCTTTTTGTTTTGCAACAGCATCGATTGCTCTAACCAATGCGCTCATAACGCCATTGACACTGTAAACAATGCCTGAAGCGGGCGAATTGATAGAACCAAGCATTTTTGCGTAAAGTTCTTCTTTTGAGGGCATTTTTGCAAGTTGTTCAGCTTCTTTTGCGCTTAAAAGTTTACCGTCAAGCACACCGCCCAAGATTTCGCCTTTTTTGTTTTCTTTAATGAATTTTGCAACAACTTTTGCTGCACTTACTTCATCACCGAAACCAAAAGCAATAGCGCTCGGGCCTTGCATTAAAGCTTCAACAGCTTCAAAATTTGTACCCTTAGAAGCAATTTTACACAAAGTGTTTTTAGTAACGGTATAATCGGAATTTTGTTTTTGCAGTTCACGACGAAGTTCTGTAATTTCTTCTACGCTAAGACCGCGATAGTCTGTAACGATTGCAACTTTTGCCTGTTCAAACTGCTTTTTAAAATATTCGATTTTCTCGTTTTTAAAAGCCTTTGTTGCCATTTTAAAATGCGCTCCTTTCTAAAGGGTTTTTCGCATATAAACTAAAAAGTTTTGCGAACATATTTGTACACGCAAAACAATAACAAACAAGTATATTCAACTTTATTGTTACCTGGGTCGGAAATTAAGCAAATTTCAGAATTTGCACCGACTGTCTTGGGTACAAAAATAAGATATATTAAACAATAGCCATTGTCAATAAAAAATGTTACAAATATTAAATTTGCACATTCCAGTATATATCAGTATATACGGGAATATAGTAAAACTGAATTAAAAAAAATAGTGACAAGTTATGTTTTTCTGGTATTATAATTACTCTGGTAAGGTAAGATGGAAAACTTAAGACACAAAATTGAAAAAAATGCCAAATTAAGGGGTTACCTTGACCTTATTAACAAAATAGCCAAGGTTGAGTACAAGAGCATATCATCACAACATCTGATAGAATTTGATGAGCTTGTAAATATAGGCATACAAACGGTTGATATCTTATGCTCTGAGGACAAAGACGAAGCCTACAACGAATCTTACCTCTCTACTGCCATAAAATGGGCAATTAGAAATGAACTTCGACGACGATACAGATGGCACGGTGTTCGTCACAACTGCAGGGAAAGCGAAGCGCAAGCAAATGAGATTAGAGAGGCAATTTATAAAACAATTTTATCTACAGATGAAATGTATGATAACGATAAGCCATTTGAAGTAAAAGACGCAAGAAAAAACCCCGAAGAAACTTGCGAATTTGAACAGATATCAGATGCCATCAAAAAAGCTATATCAACACTCCCCAGACGTGAGAGAGAGCTTATCGAGTCAAAATTTTTCCAAGAAAAGAAATTACACGAGTTATCTGACGAGTTTTCAATATCCCCATCAAGAATATCAAGAATTATAAAATCAGGTCTTGATAAAATTAAAGACGAACTGATTAAAAACGAAGTTGTTTAAATAAAAAAAGATGCGGAAGTAAATTTTTACTGGAGCCGCACCTGAAAAGATACAAAATTACCATTCAATTATTATTTTTCCGGAACCTCCGCTGCCTCCCCTTGCAGATGGTTCATTCTGAGTTGCATTATGTAAAACTCCGCCTCCCGAACCGCCTGCTCCATAAGAAATAGACTGATTTCCATTACCCATCTGCACAGGAAATCCGCCTGACCCATAAGTAGTAGAAGCACCAGCACCGCTCATAATATCTGTAGCATCCGAACCGGAATCACCATTTAGGCAAGAAAGTCCCGTTACACCCTCAAAAGCACACAGTGATGGAGCAGTACCACCTTCACCGTTATAAATAACCCCATTTTCATAACCCGCATTTTTTCCACCTTCACCGCCGCCTACACGCAAGTTAAATTCACCAGGAGCAGAACCGAAAATAGTGTCGCCGCCTTTCGATGCTTGAATTTCAGGATTTTCTCCCCACTGCAATATACCTCCCAAACCACCGTTACCGATTTGCACTTTCACTTTGTCTATATTGCTTGTAAAGTATATTTTTTTCTTAAGAGTATTTCCCGAAGCGCCACCGCCGCCTCTGCCTTTTTTATCAGGATTCCAAGTTATTTTTACATATCCCGGCGCGCCGTTTCCGCCGCGAACATTTCCGTATCCGCCGCCTCCGCCACAACCGCCAAAACCCGTAGCATCAATATGTGAGCTTGAAGAAACATTGGCGCCGCTTCCTTGTTTACAAAATTGATTTCCGTCTATAATGGTTTTTCCGCCATCACCGCCACGCATGGTTTGTGTATATGAAGATGGGGCAGAAACATATCCGCCGGCATATTGAGAATTTCCGGTATAAAATCTGTCCTGAGAATATCCCAAAGAAGTCGTATCAAAATTGTTTTCAGTACTACCCCCCTTAAAAACATAGCCGCTATTTCCTCTAACACCGGAATATAAGCCATGACAAGCGCCATAGTTACAATTATTTTGATTGCCTGTCATTACAATTATTTTATTTCCTCTTTTTAACAAAGAGGGTTTTCCTTGCATACCGTCTTTTGGATACGTATACAAGAATGAAGAGCTTAGCAAAGCGGATTCGCCGCCCTTGCCACCCTCGCCTACCACAACAGTAAGTTTCTCGCCGGGTGTTACTTTGTATCTCTGAAGAGGCACGATAGAACCGCTGCCGCCTCCGCCGCCTCCATTTTTTACCTCATGGAAAGATATTGCAGCAAAACCTGGTGCACCGTTGCCTGTAAAATATTTACCGGGGCAATCCCAACCTGTAGCAGGACAACTATATCCGCCGCCACAACCACCTGCACCGTAGCCCTGTCCGTGTCTTAACGGACTGTTGTAAACATTACCGACAAACTGCCCGCCTGAGCCAAAAAGACTTCCGCCACCTTGAGCCCCCGAAACTTCATAGTCATTTTTTGTAGTCGAGCAAATACCATTTTTACCGTCTTGACCGTTAGGCGAAGCACCAACTCCGCCGCCTGTTACAAAAATACTTTTGTTTTTGTAGGTACAAAAACCGCCGCCATTAGCTTTACCCCCCTTTGCGCCAGGATTAGTATAGCCCGCATCTTCTCCGTTCATACCATCACATATTAAAACGCCCCAAGCGCCACCTCCGCCTCCTCCGGCGCCAATTACAATATTTCCGTTAGGGTCTTTTATATAAGTTGCGCCACCTCCGCAACCTGCAGAGCCTCTATTTATTTGATTTTCACAGTTTGGACAATGTTTATACGCATTCTCTCCCAAAAGGCCGCAACAACTATGCCCCTTTCCGCCTGCGCCAACTCTAATTGTATATGTCTTGTCTTTTAAAATAGAAATAACTTCACGTTTTGCCGCACCTCCGCCACCGCCGGCGCCTTCATAGCCCCTGCCGCCACCGCCGCCTCCTGCCGAAACTGTAGCCATAACAACATCGGAAAAGAAATATTTTGTATCGGTTGAATAAAGATATCCGGTTGCGCTTACCAACTTATCGGAACCAACCTTATTATGTTTTTTTACATTTGGTATATAAGATGCGCTTACGTAGCTTGTATTAAGAGAGTTTTGGTCATGTGACCAGGTTATTGTTTTTGGACTTGAATCAACATTACCTGCACCGCCGCCTGCTCCACCGCCTACCAGAGTAACTTCTATTTCATTTACTCCGTACGGAACAATAAAATCATAAGTACCGGCACTTGTATATTCTACACTGCCTGTCGAAGTGCCTCCGCCGCCTCCGCCGCCGCCGGCAACAACAGTTACATCAATTGATTCTCCCGCATCGGGAGGAATTTGAAACTCACCGGTGCAAGCATTTATCGAACTGTTAATGTAATTACAATACTTGCTTCCATATGTAATTTCTACCGACTTTTGTCCAAAGAGCGATTTTGAACCCGAAATTTTCCTTTGGGTCATAACAGGAGCCATTGCAATCAATATAATTGAACAAATCATGAGAACTATTAACATTTCTGCTAAAGTAAACGCACCAAAAACTCTGCACTTGTGTGCACTTTTCGTATCTTTATTCATATTTTTCTCCAGGTTAATCTAAAAAAAATAATATCTTATTTACTGGATATTATCCAGTAATTTTATTGAATAGTTTCCAGTAGTCTAAAACTATGGATGAAGATGTTTTTTACCAAAAGCTTGGAGCAAGGATAAAGTTCTTACGTGAAAAAGCAGGTATGACACAAGAAAAACTTGCCGAAAAATCAGGTATAAGCCTTGATTACATGGGAAAAATTGAAGTAAATATAAATAAACCGGGCCTTAAAACAATAATAAAATTAGCAAACGCGCTCAAAGTTGAACCATATAAGCTTTTTAAATTTTAATAATAAAAAACCCGCATTTAGCGGGTTTTATGGTGCCCTGAGCCAGACTTGAACTGGCACGAGGTTATTAGCCCCATTGGATTTTAAGTCCAACGTGTCTACCGATTCCACCACCAGGGCAAAATTAGCTTAATCATTCTAATATAAAAATAAAATGATGTCTAGCTATTTTTTTCAATTAACTCATTAATCTCAGCTACCATCTGTTCTGGGTCAACACCATGAACTTTAGCACCAGCTTCAAGATTTTCAAATCTCGCCGCAGCACAACCTATACAACCAAGACCATATTTTGCAAATACTTCAAGACTTTCAGGATGATTCTGAACTATCTCGATTATTCCCATTTCTTTAGTTACTTTTCCCATTATCTTGCCTTTTTTAAACTCATCATTAACATATTACTATGAAATATTTTGAATTTGCAACTCAAAATTTTGTCGGATTGTACTCATTACAAAAATACTATGCAAGATTCGATTTTACATTTAGGGAGAACAAGTACGATAATATATATATCCTTACAGAATTTATCAAATTTATTATCAAATTATTAAAAAATGTAAAAAAAAATAAAGTATATTAAATATTAACCGATAACAAAGACATAAATTAAAAGGAGTGTGTTTATGTCTTTTTTTGAAAACCTAAAATCAGTGACAGGTAAGCCGATTGCGCTAAATTTTATGTCAAGCACATTTAATGTAGCATCTAAAAATACCGCCGGCAAAAAACAAGAAACAAAAGCCAATGAAGAAGATAAATACAATGAAATAGACATAAAAGAAGAAAGTGTTGATAAAAAACAAAAAAGCAATTCTAAGAGCGAATACAATCAGGAAGAATTTGAAAAGTCAGGTGCAAAAGCAGACAGAAGCAAGGGCACAAGAGAAATGCACATTATTGGAACATACAATGTAGATGTTCCAACCGACTCACGATGGAAAGAACACCCGCTTGAGGAAAAAGAAGTAGAAGAATCAACAAAAGAATATATACCCACTGCAGGGTATTTGTGGGCGACAGGAGGTCTGGATGAAAATGGCAACGAGCTCCCCGCATCACACCAAGAAAAAACAAAATATACAGACGGAACAACAAAAGTAGATGTGTATGACTATGGAAAGCTTACAGAAAGCACTACAACCAGATACTCGGGTGACCCCAATAATCCCCAAGAGGGCGACCAGAAAAGAGTTGAAGTAACAAAATACAACGAAGACGGGAGCTATACCGTTACTACAAAAACAGTCACTTGGGTTGATTCGGAAGGAATAGGCCCTGGCTGGTATGACGACAATATATACAGGCCAATCAATACGAGAGTCTTTGACAGATACGGAGAAGAAATTTCTTTAGGAGATTCAACAAGAAAGACCGAAAGAAATTCTATAATAAGAGATTCAATGTTTGGATATGCAAGAACGGAAAAAAATCCGGATGGAAGCTACAAGCCTTACGAAAATATAGAATACAAAGAATAAAAAAGCCCCGTATAGGGCTTTTTTTATTGGTCTGACTCAAAATTTTTCTTCATTAATTTTTCAAAATCCGAGGGCTTGATATCTTTTATAAAGTTCTTGAACTCTGCCGCTTCTTCCTCATCCTTTTGAGTATCTGTTGACACAACTCCTGTTGCAAGTACATTTTCTGTTACAAAAATAGGAACATCTGCTCTAATTGCAATAGCAATAGCATCAGACGGTCTGGCGTCAACCTGCACTTCTTTATTCAGTTCATCATTGTACATAAAAATAGTTGAAAAATAAGTCTGCTCATCTACATCATTAATTTCAACTTTTGTTATCTGATAACCAACTGACTCAGAAAAATTTAAAAACAAATCATGAGTCATTGGTCTTAAAGAGGGTATATTTTCAATCTTTCTTATTATAGAACTGGCTTCAGCAGAACCAATCCATATAGGAAGGGCACGCCTATTTTCTAAATCATTTAATACAACTATGGGTGAACCGCTCCTTGTATCAAGCGCAATACCCATAACTCTCATTTCTATCATAGTATAATACTCCTTTTACAAGGAGTATTATACAATTAAAATTAAAATTTCACCAATATGTCTTTAGTTCCAATATTCTTCTTTTAATTTTCCGCTTACTTCTTCTTTGCCTCTTGCGTCAAATTTTTTGTTCTTACCGTATTTTTCATTATACATATCTTCAACATCAGAGCGTATATCATCAGGCAAACTCATTATATAAGCAAGGACTTTTTCATCAGTGCCCGCACCGTCTACTGACTGCTTAAACAAACTTACGCAAGTTCTTATATATTTTTGATATTCTACATCTGTCTTATCCATGTCTTGATATTTTTCATAAGATTCAAGTTGAGTATTAGATTCTTTACTTTTTCCGCCAAGCTTAGCTAATGCGTAGCCTTCAAGAACATCTTCGACTCCGCCGCTTGTTTCGCTTCTTATCAGGTCAAATATATCATGGTTTTGTGCCTTTAACTCTTGCTGGACACCTCGCATTAACTCGGGCGTAAGATTTTCATTACTTAAAGCGGCCATGAACGCTTCTTCATCCGTACCGCCAAATATGCCTGATTTATACCTTACTGTTGCATCTAAAATATCTTCAACCGTGTTATGTATAAGGATTTGTTCCTCATCAGTGTAGGTCGTTAAGCTTAAGTCATCATCAGTATCTGTATCGATATCAGTATCAGTGTCAGTATCAGTATCTGTATCGATATCAGTATCTGTGTCAATATCAGTATCAGTGTCAGTATCAGTATCAGTATCAGTATCAATATCAGTATCTGTGTCAGTGTCAGTATCAGTATCTGTATCGATATCAGTATCTGTGTCAATATCAGTATCAGTGTCAGTATCAGTATCAGT
>CALUSB010000039.1 GCA_944323335.1 Candidatus Gastranaerophilales bacterium | reverse complement strand
CCGCCACGTCGACATTCAATAAACATTATTCAATTTTCAATCTGCCAACATGGCGGAATGGTAGAATTTGAACTACGCACTCCACGTCTTCGCGCTCGCCGCCACGTCGACATTCAATAAACATTATTCAATTTTCAATCTGCCAACATGGCGGAATGGTAGAATTTGAACTACGCACTCCACGTCTTCGCGCTCGCCGCCACGTCGACATTCAATAAACATTATTCAATTTTCAATCTGCCTTTGTGGCGGCAAACTGCCAACCACGTCGGCAATATTAAATTAATCTTCGTATTTTTTAAACAATAACGATGCGTTATGTCCGCCAAAACCAAACGAATTTGTTAAGGCGTATTTTAAATTAGCCTTAAGTGCCTTATGTGGTACATAGTTTAGGTTTGCCACTTCAGGGTCTTGATTTTCTAAGTTAATTGTCGGCGGCACAATGCCTTCTTGCAGAGCTTTTATGCAAACGATAGACTCAGCAGCACCTGTTGCACCAAGCATATGTCCGTGCATACTTTTTGTTGACGATACTTTAAGATTTTTATTTGTGTCAAGGTCGCCAAACACTCTTGCAATAGCTTTTGATTCTGCTATATCACCAAGTCCTGTACTTGTACCGTGAGCGTTCACATAATCAACTTCTTTTGGTTCAATGTGAGCGTCTTTTACCGCTAATTCCATAGCTTTTGCAGCACCTGCACCTGTAGGATCGGGTGCCACAATGTCATATGCATCTGCAGTTTGACCATACCCGACGATTTCAGCGTAAATTTTTGCCCCTCTTGCTTTAGCGTGTTCTAACTCTTCAAGAACAACAATTGCAGCGCCCTCTGCCATTACAAAACCGTCACGGTCTTTGTCATATGGTCGAGATGCTTTTTGCGGTTCGTCATTTCTTTTTGAAAGTGTTCTTGCGGAAGTAAATGCTCCGATACCAAGAGTTGTGATAACGGCTTCAGAACCGCCCGCTATAACAACATCGGCGTCATTGTATTGGATTGTTCTAAAAGCGTCGCCTACGCAGTGAGCAGATGTAGCACATGCGGTAACAATAGCTTTGTTAACACCTTTAGCATGGTGACGCATAGAAATTCTGCCTGCGCCCATATCTGCAATAAGCATAGGAACCGTGAATGGAGAACATTTTGTAGGTCCTTTTTCAAGTATATTGTGGTGTTGTTTTTCAAATGTATCAAAACCGCCTGCGGCAGAACCTACAATAACACCGTATCTGTATGGGTCAACATTATTTTCATTTACGCCTGAATCTGCAACTGCTTCATCTGCTGCAACAACTGCATACTGAGTAAAGCGGTCCATTCTCTTAGCGTCTTTAGGGTCGAGTTTGCCCCAAGTTTCAAAATCCTTGATTTCACCGGCTATATGAACACTGTGTCCTTCAAGAGGTATTCTTTCAATTGTGCTTATTGCACTTTTACCCTCTAAGATACTGTCCCAAAATTTCTTTGCGCCAAAACCGTAAGGTGTTGTCATACCGATACCGGTAACTACTACTCTTCTTTTCTTGTTCTCCATCATTTCTTCCTTAAACTTTCAAAACAAAAAGTTACAAGTTGATATTATCTCATTGCAACTTTTTTGCAAATGAATTCTGTGTCTTATTATGTTAACTATGAATGAGAATCGATATAGTCAACAGCGTCTTGAACTGTAGCGATTTTTTCTGCTTCTTCGTCAGGAATTTCGCAACCGAATTCTTCTTCAAAAGCCATAACCAATTCAACTGTATCTAATGAATCAGCACCAAGGTCGCCTGTAAAGCTTGCTTGTGGTGTAACAAGATTTTCATCAACGCTTAATTGGTCAACTACAACTTTTTTAACTCTTTCTAATGTGCTCATTTTTACCTCAATTTATAATACTAACTAACTTACTTCATTGATTATACAGGGCACATGATTATTTTGCAAATTATAAACTTTTAGACGAGCACTTTTTGATTTTTCTTGATATACAGGCGTTTTGAGCTTATTAGACTTATTTCTGTTTTGTTAATTTTTTTTACAATTTTTTCTTCATGACAATAAAAAGCGCACCTTGTTTTGGTGCGCTAAAATCTCTCTATTATTTCTCCGTATTAAAAAAGACGCAAGGACTAGTTGCTTGCTGTCCAGATAGCGTCTCTTGTTAATTTTGAGTTTACAACTTCCTGAGATATGTTTATGTTGGAAGGAGTGAAAATGAAGACAAACTCGCCGATTTTTCTTTGTGAACCGTCAAGTGCGTGAGTGCAGCCGCAAAGGAAATCAACTATTCTTTGAGATTGTTCTCTGTCAAGTAATTGCAGGTTAAGGATAACAGTTTTTCTTGATTTTAGTGCTTCTACAATGTTGATTGATTCGTTGAACGCTCTGGGTTCAAATACTACAACCTCGTAACCTCTGTTAGCACCGTGTAATACTCTTAAGTTGTTGCGTTCTCTTGTTTCCATAGGGCTTTGTGCTTCAAAATTTCTTTTAAGTACGTTAGTACCGTCTGTTTCATACTCGTTTTCGTATTCGTCGCTTAATTCGCCGAATTCATTTTCATCCGGATTATCAAAACCGAATAAGTTGTATAAAAACTTGAATTTTTCTCCTATGCCTGCCAATTTCTTTTCCTCCTTTTATGAATTTTCAAACAGTATTCTTCCTAATCTTATAATTGTTGCGCCCTCATCAAGCGCGATTTTAAAATCATTGCTCATTCCCATTGAGAGCTCTTTCAGTTTGTATTTTTCTTTAAGTTCTCTCATCTGAGAAAAAAGTCTCCTCAGCTCTTTTTCATCAGCATATATCGGAGCTATGTTCATAAGCCCCTCAAGCTTTAGTGAGTTCATTGAGTCAATTTGCTCAATTAATTTATCTAACTGTGAAAGTGCAATTCCGAATTTTGATTCCTCATTGGCGTTATTAACCTGAATCAAAATCTTCTGGACAATGTTTTTTTCTGCCGCATGTTTTGCTATCTCTTGTGCTACCTTAAGCGAGTCTACGCTTTGAATGTAGTCAAAATTACCAACTACATGCTTTACTTTATTTGTTTGTAAATGTCCAATAAAATGATAAGTTGAATTCGACTTAATTTCATCGTCTAATTTGTTGATTTTTTCTACCGCTTCAAGGGCTCTGCTTTCTGCAAAATCCCTTAAGCCTGCCTTGTAGGCTTCCTCGATTTTTGATGAGTCATAGTACTTGGTAACGGCAACTATCCTTACATCTCTTCCATCAACAATTTTCAATATACAATCGAGATTTTTTGATACAGTACTTAAAGCACCCACTTATCATTTCCCCATTTGTGTGCGTTTGCACGACTTTTTCATTATATGGTATTTGTCATGGTGTGACAACATTTTGTTTAGTAAACATATTGTTGCACATGACTCATATCTTAAAACATGCATGGGCACATGATTTGAGCATGTTTTATGCATGGTTACATTTCTTAATAATATGTCAAAAAAACACTTAACAATGCTTTACAAGATGAAAATCCTACATATGTATGAAAAGAAAAATACTAAAAAATACACTTATTAAGAAATAAGGTCTTTCATCTCTTCTATGGCTTGCTCTAACCCGACAAAGACAGCACGGGAAATAATGCTATGGCCGATATTCAGTTCAATAAGCCCGTCGATTTCATGCATGCGATGAACATTTTCATAGTTGAGCCCATGGCCTGCGTTAACCTTTAGTCCAAGGTTTTGGGCCAGTGCTGCAGCTGTTTTTAGTTTTTCAAATTCTTCTTTTTCACGCTCCGTACCAAAAGCATTTGCAAAAGCGCCCGTGTGCAGTTCAATAAAGTCTGCTTTGCACTTGTGGGCGGAGAAAATCTGCTTTTCATCAGGGTCTATAAAAAGACTTACAACAATGCCTGCCTCATGCAGAGGTTCTATGAATTTTCTCATATATTCTTCTTGAGAATAAACATCTAAGCCGCCCTCTGTTGTAACTTCCTGCCTTTTTTCAGGCACAATGCAGCAGGAGTAGGGTTTATTTTTTACGGCAATTTCCTGCATTTCTTTTGTTGCAGCCATTTCAAGATTTATGTTTGTTTTTATATTTTTTTTAATAGCGTCAAGGTCAGAGTCTTTTATGTGGCGTCTGTCTTCTCTTAAATGAATTGTAATAGCGCTTGCGCCTGCTCTTTGAGCTATTATTGCAGCATCAAGTACGTCCGGCTCTACTCCTCCTCGGGCGTTTCTAAGTGTTGCAACGTGGTCTATATTTACTCCCAGTTCCATAGTTTTGATAATAGCACAATTTTTAAACTGGTACAAATCGACTATTTATTATTTGCATTTATGGACTTAAATGAAATTTCATATATAATAATTGTAAAATATTGTTAAAATTCCTGAGATACTTAACGAGATTAAGAAGTGATTTGTCCAAAGTGCAAAACTGAAGTAAGTCCTCAAGATGTCTTGTGCCCAAGTTGCGGCTTAAGGCTTAAATTTAAATGCCCCAGATGCGGAAATTATACAAGAATAGGCTCTTCTTCCTGTTCCGTTTGCGGTTTTGCATTTGTAAAATTCTGCCCAAAATGCGGCAGCGCTAATTATGCTTCATCTCCCGAGTGTCGTAAGTGCTCATATGTTTTTGACAAAAATACAAAAGAGCAGCAAAAAGCCGCCGAGGCAAAAGAAGAACAGCACAGATTTAAGCGTCCCGAGGTGCACAAAGAAACAGAACCCAAAAAAGAACAAAAACAAAAAGCTCAAAATGCTCCAAAGCAGCCCCGTTTAGCCGTTTTTGTAGATTTTATAAATCTTGAAAATCTTTTTGATAAGTATAAAGACGAGGAGTTTAGACAAAAAGTTGTACTTAACATAAAAACCTCCATAAAACTTGGCTTTAATACATCATGTGAGTTTATCAATCCTCATGTGTGTGTTTTTAAAATTCCTCATACAAAAAACTTTAAGTTTTTGGATAAAATCAAGCTGTTCTCAGGCGAGTTTGAAAAATTTAACAATATTTTAAGTGAAACTTTAGGAGTAGGCATTAACTACAAATTTGCGGTTTTAAAGGAGGAAGAGTACACTCAGGCAATTTCCCCAAAACAACTAAACTCAGGAATAGAAAAAGACATAATAACTTCAGAAGGCGCCTATTCAATACTGTCTTCAGAAATTCCCCTTATAAAAATCTCCCCAGAGTCTTACAAAATGGTCTTTCTCGAGCAAAAGCCGGTATTTTCTCAAAGCGAATCAAGAAGAGATGATGTTGCGCTTGAGATGGTACTTGATGCGATTAATGACACAAATAGTGAAATCAGAGCTATTTCAATAAATGCTCCTCGCGGCTGCGGAAAGACGCATCTGTTGGATGCAATGTATAAAAGACTTGAGGGTGAGCCTCATATAGTCCTTAAGGGCCACTGCTGCGCGCTTACTCAGGTTACGCCCATGGGTCTTATTCAAGATGTCTGTCTTTCTTTGTTTGACCTTTCTTTTGCGCCAAGCAAGTATGAAAAAAGAGTTCAGGAACTAAAAAACGCACTGGGGCAAAATTTATCGGGACACATTGCTCAAGAAAAAATTGACACTTTAATTAACATCGTATACCCGCTTAAAGAGGCGTATTATGAGAATATTCTTGAGAATAAGAAAAAAACTTTTGAAGACTTAAGAGATATTCTTATTTATCTTAAGTCAAAAAACAAGCTCACACTTGTGATAGACGATTTTGACCTGATAGATGAAACTTCTTTTGACTTTGTTAAATATCTGATTGAAAGCGATTATTTTAAAACAGGTGCAAAGCTTGTTTTGACTTATAGAAATCAGCATGCAATTGCTATGTATATAAATAGCGACAAATTGCCCAAAAACGCTTGTTTAAACATCAACCTTGCACAAAAAGAAGTACCTGACGTTAAAGAGTTTATAAAATCTCAACTCGGCAGTTTTGATGTTTTACCTCAAGGTGTTCTAAATCAGATAATAATGAACACAAAAGGTAATATCGCTTATGTTGAGCAGGTTTTATACGATTTAATCGAAACAAAAGTTATAACGGTTCAAAATAAAGAGTTTGTTTTTGATAAAGAACAAGAATCAATGTATATAATAAACTCTCTTGGCGAACTTTTAAAAAAGCGTTTTGAATATTTAAAAGATAATTACCGCTTTGAGTATGAATTTTTAATGGTTTCATCCATGCTTGGCGGCAAATTTACAAAATCTTTAATGGAAAAAGTCTTTACTCTTGAGCTTGAGCGCTTTGAAAGAGTTGCTGCTTTCCTTGAAAAAATCGGCTATATAAAAAGAATTACGGAAAATATTTTTGAATTTAAAAATTCTCTTGTCTGGTCTTATGTGTATGCAAATGCCAAAGAAGATAAAGACATATTGCCCGCACAAAAAGCTCTGCTTAATGAAATCTGCAAAAGAACGGTTTCATCTCCCGCTATACCCTCACTTTTGGCGCAAATTACGGGAGAAAAAGAGCTTGCATTTAAACTTTGGACAATGAGTTTAAAACTCGCCTCATACATCGGTGATGTAAGTTTTTATACAATGTGTCAAAAACAGAGTTTGATTTTGCTTGAAGATGTTAAACTGCCAAATTTTGAATATATAAAAAATAATATTTGCGAGCGACTTGGTAAACTTACCTATCAGAAAAACCCAAAAGAAGCCATGGAGTATCTTTCAAACGCCATAGTGAGCGCTCAAAATAAAGATAACGAAAGCAAGGTGGTAGAGCTTAGCGGTTATCTGATTCAAAGTTGCAAAATTGCCCAAAACTACACGGCAATAGTAGAAACAGTGGATGCGGTTCTTGCGATATATTCTAAACCCAAGCAGGATTTACAAAGAGCACTTATAAAAACAAGAAAACTCGAGGCACTTTTGCAGCTTGGCAATTGGTCTGAAATTGCAAGTATAGTAAATAATGAAGTAAACCCTGTTTTGCAAGAGTTTTTAAAACATCCTAAAAAGAATGATTTTGCAAGCGTTAGAGAAGTTTACGAAACTTGGATTATGTCAAATATAATCCTTGCCGAGTCTTACGCTCAGCAGGGCAGTCCTTTGGCATTTGAATTAATCGGAGAAATTCAAAAAGAACTTAATAAAGACAAGAGCAATCATTCAACAAGGCTTAAAATGCACCTTGCGCTTGCTAACGCTTGCGCTCAGACTTCTCGCGGTTTTGTTAAGGATTCGGATGAAATCTTGCAATCTATTCTTAAAGATTTTTCTTATGCCATAAAAGACTTAAAACTTGTTTCCAAGTGGAATTTGATAGATATATTTAACAAAATCTTTTCCGGAGATTTTGAAAATATTAAAGATGACCTTTTTGAGGCGGTAACTTTTGCAAACAACTGCTCGGATGATTATACGAAAAATATTCTAAAAACCATGCTCGCTTATGTTCTTTTAAAAGAAAATAATGCACTTCGCTCGCTTGAGATTTGCGCCGAGCAGATGACTTATTTTTCGGATAAAAAAATAGCCTTTGGTGCGCTTTTAGCTTGGTATATAAGTGCTAAAGCAACTCTGCCTTCTTCAGGTTCAGACAGATGTATTGAAATTTGTGAGAAAGCGGTTACAATTTGCGAGAGTGCAAAAATCAGCAGTATTAACTTTAAGATTTTATTTCAGGAACTTTTGTCCCGTGCATATTTGCAAAAAGGTGATTTTGATAATGCAAAAATGTACTGTGAACTTGCACTGCAGGATGCAAGTGCTAACGAGTTAATATTTTTACAAATGCGCTTGTATCGCCTGAGGGCAAATATAATGCAGGATTCTATAGTTAAGGCGGATGAAGAAAAGAAACTCTCGCTTGCACAAAACACCGTAAGGGTGTATGAAAAATCCCTTCTTTTGGCCTCGCGCCTCGGTCTTGACAGGCATCACTACATTATTCAAAAAGAACTGACTGCGTTTAGAGCATATTGCCAACTAAACCGTATAAGCTAATTGACACATTTGTCAAAATTAAATAGAATTACAGTATGACCTTAGATACACCGCAACATATGTATAGCGCAATTCCCCCGACAAAATTAAGAAACAGGGAGGAAAAGTTTAGAGAGGCTAAAAACGTACCTTTTTGGCACTTTATAGGTGATATAGTATTCCCAAAAATGATTGAAAGTCGTTTTTGTTCTTTAATGTATAAAAACCTTGAAAATCTTGAACTAAGGGATAAAACTAAAGCGACAATATTTTATGCGCCTCACAATAACTGGTGGGATGGGGTTTTAGCATACAATATTGTATATAGAATTGTAAGCAAAGTTATAAAAAAACCTCGCTTTCGCTTTATGATTGAGGAGATGAACAGGTTTCCTCTTTTTCAATATGTGGGTTGTTTTCCAATAAATAAAAAATCTCCGCAGGCGTCTATGAAGTTTTTACAATATGCGGTAACAACGCTAAAAGACCCTGACATTGCTTTTTGGATTTTTCCTCAAGGCATTATAAGACCTCCGCTTTATCGTCCGGAGATTTTCCAGTCAGGTTTAGCATACATTGCAAAGGATGCCGCAAAAAAATACGGCGGCGTAAATCTTGTGCCTGTTGCAATTAACTATACTTTCTTAAGACAAGACAGACCCGAGATACTTGTTGAGTTTGGTAAACCAAGAATTATTACAGACCCTAAGCTTAACAGAAAAGAACTTACGGAAGTTATAGAAAAAGAGTTTGAACACTTTTTGGATAAACAGCAAAAAGACATCTCAAGTGCTAATTTTGAGGGGTATCATTACCTTTTTAAACAAAAACTCAAATGGTGGCGCTATATTGAGCAAAAGCTCAAAACAAAAGGTCTGAAAAATAAACAAACAGTGGATTTAAAATAGGCATTATATGAAAAAGTACTCTATAGGAATTGATTTAGGCGGGACAAAAATCTTGGCAGGCGTTGTAGAAAAAGCAAGCGGCAAAGTAGTTTTTGAAGTTAAAAACAAAACAAAAAAAGAAAAAGGCAACAAAAAAGTCACCGCCAAAATTATTGAAACCATAGAGGAGCTTTTTTGTGAGTCAAAAATCTCAAAAGATGAAATATCCTCTATCGGTATAGGTTTGGCAGGTCAAGTTGAGAGAAAAGAGGGTGTTTTAATAAATGCGGTAAACCTTGAATGTAAGGATTTACACATAAAAGAGATACTTGAAGAAAAATTTTCATTGCCTGTATACATCGGCAACGACGTTGAAGTTGCGACTTTTGGCGAGCTAAAATTTGGCGCAGGCAAGGGTTATCAGGATATTGTTTGTATTTTTGTAGGCACAGGTATCGGCTCAAGCATAGTTAAAGACGGCAAAATTCACCTTGGCGCAAGCCAGAGCGCGGGCGAGATTGGTCATATTATTGTAGATTTAAACGGAAGAGCTTGTGCGTGCGGTGCTAACGGATGTCTTGAGGCGTATGCGTCAAGAACTGCGATAGAAACAAGGATTTTAGGTGCGGTTAAAAAAGGCAGACAATCTATAATAACAGAGCTTACGGAGGGTAAAAACAACATAAGCTCAAAACATATTAAAAAATCCCTTGAAGCACATGACGAGGTTGTTACGCAGTATGTAAACGAGGCTGTAGACTACCTTTCAGGAGGTATAGCCAGTGTTATTAATTTTTACAATCCTCAGCTTATAATTCTTGGCGGCGGTTTAATTCAAAGTGTGGATGATTTTTATCTTGCAACGATTAAAAAAGCCCGCGCTAAGGCGCTGCCTACCCCTGCTCAGTCCATTGAGTTTAAAAAAGCCGCTCTTGGTGATTACTCGGGTGTTATAGGTGCTGCACTTTTAGAAGAGCGCAAGTTATAATTTTGTGTGATAATTTTTCTATGTTATCGGATTTAGAAAATATTAAAATACCTGCCCTAACTCGCTTTCTGGCACTCGATGGAGTTATGAAGCTCTCTTTAAGTGCGCTTAACAACCCGCTTAGATTGCTTATATTCAGAGCTATTCTAAATGCCAAAAAGAAAATTTTATACATCACGCCAAGCGAGCAAGAGGCTCTTAAATTTCAAAAAGATTTAGAAAATTTTTGTCAAATTGAGGCAAAGATTTTTCCCTCTCAAGACATAAATTTTTATGATGATGTAGAGAAAAATTACTATATTTACCAAGAGCAGATAAATATTTTAACAAGCTTGGATGATGTTGTTATAGCTCCTGTTAGAGCCTTGTTTGAAAAATTTCCCCAAAAGAGTTTTTATGAAAAAAATTCTTTTAAAATAAAAATTAATGAAGATATTGATTATACAAACCTTGTAAAATCTCTGACAAAACTCGGCTACAAAAGAGTTACAAGCGTTATGGACGTTGGCGAGTTCTGTGTAAGGGGTGATATTTTAGATATTTATACTCTTGAAAAAAGCCCCGTAAGAATAGAGTTTTTTGGAGATACGGTAGAAGATATCAGATTTTTTGACCCAAAAAACCAAAGAAGTTTTGAAAAAACAAAAGAAATAACAATTTATCCTCTCTATAAGTTTATTTTGGATGAAAAAAACGTAGAAAATTTTAAAAAATCTCTTTTTGATGAAGTTGAAAAAACAGACAATGAAATAGCTTGTGATATATATTCTCAAATATGCGAAAAGCTTGAGCAGGAGGGATATTTTGCAGGTATTGAATACTATCAAAACTACTTTACAAATTCTCTTGACAGTGCGCTTAAATACTTTAGAGACTACGTTGTTATTTTAGATGAAACTTCTCAAATATTTTCTAAATACAACACGCTTGACAGGGATTTTAGAGAAGAGTATCAAAAGGAAGTCTCTTCAAAACTTAAACTCCCGCTTTGCGATTTAAACCATGTTAAATATGACGATTTTATAAAAGATGTTAAAAAATTTAAAATAATAGGTTTTGATAATTTTTTAGATGATGATTTTGATAAATTAATCGAGTTTAAAACCTCTCTCACGCCTGTTTTTTCTTCGGAAGCAGATGAGATAATTAAATATATTAAAGAAAATATTTTAGACGGCGCAAAAGTATTTATTTGCAGCGACTATCCAAAAAGAATAAAAGAAATACTCAAAGAAAATGAAGTATTTTCTGATAATATTTTTGTCGCAAATGCCCTAAGCTCAGGCGGCGGTGTTGTGGATTTTGATGAGACTTTTGAAACTCCAAACGGCAGATATATTTTCCTTACGGATAGAGAATTATTCAACAAACGCTCAAAAGATGTAACGACAAGAAAATACTTTAAAAATAAGCAATCTCAAGACTACATTGACTCAATTAATGACATTAAAGAAGGCGAGTATGTGGTTCACAGTATCCATGGGGTGGGGATATATAAAGGCTTAACAAAACAAGAAATTGACGGAGCAAAAAAAGACTACCTTGAAATAGAATTTGCAAACTCGGATAAATTATTTATGCCCGCTGAGCAGATAAATCTTCTGTATCGCTACAGAGGCTCGGGCTCTTTAAAACCAAAGTTGTCAAAGATGGGCGGAAGTGCTTGGGAAGCTACGAAATCCAAGGCAAAAGCGGAAGTTGAACTCATAGCGCAGGATTTATTGGAGCTTTATGCTAAGCGTCAAATGTCGCAGGGGATTTCTTTTGAGCCTGATACGACATGGCAGTTTGAGATGGAAGATGCCTTTGAGTACACTGAAACTCCCGACCAGATGAAAGCAATTGTTGAAACCAAAGCCGATATGGAAGCGCCGCGCCCTATGGATAGGCTGATTTGCGCCGATGTTGGTTTTGGTAAAACAGAAATAGCTATAAGAGCTATGTTTAAAGCTGTTATGTCAGGCAGACAAGCAGCCCTTATTGCCCCTACAACTATCCTTACCTTGCAGCATTATCAAACTGTTTTTGAGCGTTTTAAGCCTTTTAGTGTAAGAGTCGAACTGTTATCGCGTTTTAAAAGTGCAAAAGTTCAAAAACAAATAGTAAAAGATATTAACGAAGGCAAGGTTGATGTTGTAATAGGCACACACAGGCTCTTGGGGGATGATATTTGCTTTAAGAATTTAGGTCTTTTAGTTATAGATGAAGAGCATAAATTTGGCGTAAGACACAAAGAAAAGCTCAAAAAATTCAGAGAGAATATTGATATTTTAGCAATGTCCGCTACTCCTATTCCAAGAACTCTCAATATGGCTCTATCAGGCATAAAAGACCTCTCTGTCATAAACACTCCTCCTAAAAACCGCTTGAGTGTTAAAACTTATGTGGGTGAATTTAGTGAAGCGTATTTAAAAAATGCTATTAACCACGAGATACAGCGTGACGGGCAGGTTTTCTACCTATATAATCGTGTTGAATCTATTTATCAGTTTAGAGATTACCTCTCTTCCGTTGTGCCAAATGCTAGAATAGCCGTGGCTCACGGGCAAATGAAAGAGGGTGAGCTTGAGCGTATAATGTATGAGTTTGCAAATAGAGAATATGACATACTCTTGTGCACAACAATAATTGAATCCGGTCTTGATATTTCAAACGCTAATACAATAATAATCCATGACTGTGACAGGTTCGGTTTGGCGCAGTTGTATCAGTTAAGAGGACGTGTCGGGCGCTCTGACAGACAGGCTTATTGTTATTGTTTTTATAAAAAATCAAAAGAACTTACCCCAGACGCTTATAAGCGCCTAAATGCAATAAAAGACTTTGAAAGCCTTGGCAGCGGTTATCATATAGCACTTCGTGATATAGAAATTCGAGGAGTTGGAAACATTTTGGGCTCAAAGCAGCACGGGCATATGGTAAATGTCGGTTTTGATACTTACTGTAATTTGCTTGAAGAATGTGTAAACGAGCTAAAGGCTAACAGTTCAAAAGACCCCTATGCAAAAGAAAAAATCAAAAAGCCTCAAAGTGCCGTTATAGATATAAATGCAACTGCCTATATACCCGATGAGTGGGTGGGTAGTTATGAGCAGAAAATGATTGAATATAAACGCCTGAGCGATGTTAAAAACGCAGCCGAGCTTGATAATGTCGTAATAGGTTTTAAAGACAGATTTTCAAAACTCCCTCAAAGTGTTGAAAATCTTATAAAACTCATAAGACTAAGGCTTATTGCAGAGCAAAATAATATCACCATGATACGTGAAACTCCTGATAATATAAGAATATACACACCTTATAACGAAAGGGAGTGGATGTATCTGAAGCGAAAAATGGACTTTTCTTTGACAAAATACTTTAAATTCACAAATCCGCCTAAAACCTGCACAAATGCTAAGGGAATTTTATTGATGAATAAAAATAATCTTAACTTTGATGAAGTATTTAACATATTGACTGATTTGTTCTATTATATTTCTAAAATAGTATCTGAATTTAAAATTCAAAATTAATCATAAGGAGTAAAATTTATGAAGTTTACAAAAGTATTGTTAAGTGCGGCATGCTCTGTTCTTTTATTTGCAGGCTGCTCTGTTAACAACAAAGCAATTATTACCGTAAACGGTGATGCTATTACAAAAGCAGATTATGAAAAAGTTATGGATGTTGTAAAAAATAATCCTCAGTACAAATCCGCATCAGACGAGCAAAAGAAGGAAAACAGTCCTATGATGCTGCTTGCCCGAGAAAGAATTGTACAAGACTTAATTGTAAGAAAACTGCTTGACCAAGAATATGCAAAAAGAAACATAACGGCAAGTGACGCTGAAATCCAAGCTAAAAAAGAAGAAATCATTAAGCAAATAGGTTCAAAAGAAAAATTTGACGAACTTTTAAAACAAAATAACGTAACAGAAAAGAAAATAAATGAAGATATTGCAAACGAAGTTAAGATTAATAAACTCGTTGAGGCAACGGCTAATGTTTCTGTTAGTGATAATGATGTAAAAGACTTTTACAATCAAAACAAAGCACAGTTTAATTACCCTCAAAGGGTTCGTGCTTCTCATATTTTAATTGAAGCAAATCCTGAAATGATAAGAAAAACTATAATTGACGCAGATAAAGACGGTAAATTAAGCGCAGCTGATATTAACAAAAAAGTTCAGGAAGAACTGGATAAAAAAATGGCTCTTGCAAAAGACGTTAGAGCTCAAGCGCTAAATAACCCCAAAAACTTTGCAGCTCTTGCTCAAAAGTACTCTGATGATAAGACAAGTGCAATCAAAGGCGGAGATTTAGGGTTCTTCCCAAGAGAAGCAATGGTAAAAGAGTTCTCTGACGTTGCTTTTTCAATTAAACCCGATACTGTTTCAGAAATTGTTGTTACAAGATTCGGTAATCATATAATTATCGTAACTGACAGAGCGGCAGCAGGTCTTGCACCGTTTGAACAAGTTAAAGGTGAAATAAAAGCTTATCTTGAGCAAAACAAAAAAGTTGCAGCGCTGCAAAACCTCTTTGACGGACTTAAATCAAATGCAAAAATCGAATTTAACGACCCGTCATTTGACCCTCAAAACATTCAAAAAGAACTAAGAGGGGTAACCGCAGCCCCTGAGGGTGCTCCTGCTGACTCTGCTCAAACAAGTGCAAAATAGTTATAAAAAACAAATAATGCAGCCGTAAAGTACAACAAAAAAACGGCTGCATTTTTTTAAAAAAGGTGAAAAATGGGAAAAGTAATACAAAAAGATAAACTGGAAGAGCTTTTAAAAGTTTTAAGAAGCAATAAAAAGGTAATAGTTGCAACAAACGGATGTTTTGATATTTTACATGTCGGGCATGTCAGGTATTTAAAAAAGAGTAAATCCTTTGGAGATGTGTTAATTGTCGGGTTGAATTCGGATAAATCAGTCCGCTCAATAAAAGGCGAGGGGCGCCCCATTAACTCTGAAGATGATAGAGCAGAAGTTCTATGTGCACTTGAGAGTGTTGATTATGTCGTGCTTTTTGATGAAGATTCACCAAAAGATTTACTGGAAATAATTAAGCCCAATGTTTACACAAAAGGGGCTGATTATACCCTAAAGACGCTGCCTGAGGCGGATGTAATTCTCAGAAATAACGGCTGGGTTGAGTTTATTGATTTTGTTGAGGGAAAATCTACAACAAAAATAATCGACAAAATTAAATAATTGTACTAAAATAGACATATTCTAATAGCATTTGAGGA
>CALUSB010000038.1 GCA_944323335.1 Candidatus Gastranaerophilales bacterium | reverse complement strand
CCCTCAGATTCGCTTCCTGCATATCCTTTACCATCTTCAGTACTTACAACCTGAGAACATCCTGAAGCAGAAGAACATGTTGCAAGGGTAGATGTTTGAGCACCTGCTCCTGATGTTGTAGCTCTGTTACCTCCAACACCACCGTTAGCATAATATGTTCCCTTAACTACTGCGCCTCTTTTATGAACAATCTTTGTAGCTCCGCCCTGACTTCCGTTACTTCCCGCAGAACCGCCATTACCTCCTGTACCTATTGTTATCTCTAAAGTATCAGAAGGAAGAACACTTATTGTCTGAGTATACTTAGCCCCTGAAGCTCCGCCGCTTCCTCCATAGGGTGTCCAGTCGCGGATTTCGTAGACACAAATTGGAATTGAAGCAGTATATGAAACCGAGCCAACCGTAGGCTTTTCTGTAGGGAATTCTTGCGGATGCCTAGACCAAGCAAAACTACCGGTTTCTGTATGAATTCTTGAAACCCAGCAATGACCGGATGATGATCCAATCCAATAACAATCTATTATTGGGGCTGCGCTTGATATTTTTGTAGTTGTTGTATGTGTATGATATCCGACAAAATCAAGATACTGTGGTGTAAGGTATTTATAGTTTGGTGCAGGGCTGGCATCAATAATTCTTTGCGCCTCGCTTGATTTTATTACCCTTGCTATATGAGTAAAGGTATTGGGGTCAGCACTTGAGTCATGACAAACAGCGCCCCATCCAAGATAACCACCGTAAGTTGCCCCCTTTGGACCCGGCAAATAACAACCGCAATACCAGTTTGCACCATCTGGAGAACATACCATCCTGCTTGCAGGATTTATACCCCCGCTTGCCTGATATTGAACCTTAGCCATATTTGTTCCCCTATAACAGGCTCTGGCAATATTAGATGTTGCACCTTTATTTAACATATCAAGACAACAACCATGTCTTCCAGATGACAATCTGTTATCCATATTTTTATTAAAATAGCATAAGTCTCTTCCGTTATCTGCCATGCCGGGAAGCTTGATATACGGGCAATCTTCGCTTCCTGTTTTTCCGTATCCTCCGCCTCCGCCGCCTCCTGCGCCGTAGAGAGTAAAGGTTATTTGATTAACTCCTTTTGGAATTGTCCATGTAGTGGTATTTAAAAAAGTAGCATCTTTATCAATATAGCTTGCACCTCCGCCACCTCCGCCTCCGCCTGCACCTTGCAGGAAGAGTGTATTTATACCAATTGGAACATCAAAAGTATAAGTTCCCGGGTTAGCATAAATTTCAAGCCCCTTTTTATTATCAGTCTGTACAGTAATATTTTCTTTCATTCTTTTTGTTATAACAGGAGCTAAAGCTACCATAATAACCGATATTACAAGCACCGCTGTTAAAAGTTCTGCCAGTGTAAATCCATATTTTTTCATCCATATTCCCCAAGTGTTGTTAGTAACATGTCTATACATAGACAACCCTTGAGTATTTTATCATTAGAATTCTATATATGCAACATGTCAATTTTGAGAACTCGGGGCTAATTTTTGAAGCATTAGCTAAAGTAATACGCACCAAGCGCGAGAGCCTTGGTAAGTCTCAGCGTGTGCTTGCGGATGAATTTGCATTTCAGCGTTCTTTGCTTTCTCGTCTTGAAAATGGGGTCAATGAACCAAAACTCGTATCTATTTGGACTGTTTCAGAGGCTTTAGGGCTAAAACCTCATGAACTTATAAAACTTGTCGAAGATGAGCTTCCCGACTCTTTTAGCCTTATTGATAAGTAATTAAAAAGGCACAGTATTTTCTTGTATAAATTTAAAGAGCTGATACTCATCTTGTTTTTCGGGGGGTTTATCTTTTTCGCGCTCTAAGCGCTCCTGTTCTTCCTTTGTTTCGGATTTAAGCTGTATCATTTTTTCGCCATCGCGTCTGCCAAAGAAATTAAACTTAAACCCGTCAATTAGGCCGTATTCGGTTTCTGTCTTATATGTGCCGATATTAACTGCAAATGCGGGGCAAATTGCACTTAAAAAAATCACAAACAAAATAGCGCTTTTAATCTTTTTCATATACTTTATTTTAGCATATACGCCTCATTATAACAAATGATGAAAAAAATCCTTTTTGGGTATTTAATATATTATATGTACGAAGACGATTTTGAACAGGAAGATAAAGAATTAAAAAAAGTCGGGCTTGAGCTTATGTTTTTAACACCCGAGAAATGCTCGTCCGATGAGGGTATTAGTGCTGTTGAACTGTCAAAATCTCTTAATATAAGCCTTGATACAGTAAAGAGAAAATTAAAAATACTCTATGACCATAATATAGTAAGGGCTATAGGGATAAACCCGAAGTTGTGGAAGTTTGATGAGTACAGTTTTCAAAGAATGGATGAGGACGACCCTGTATACAGGCTTTTGTGCTCATTTGATGATGTGGATTTTGACAGGTATTTTCAATATTGATAAAAGTTAATGATGAAATTGAGCTTACTATAGAAAAGCTCACCTACAAAGGGCTTTCGCTTGCAAGACATTATGAAGATGAAAAAGGCTTTGTTGTCTTTGTAAAAGGCGGCGCGCCCGAGGATAGGGCAAAAGTAAAAATTACAAAAGTAAATAAAACCTACGCAACAGGCGAGGTTGTTGAGATAATAAAGCCCTCAAAATATAGAGTAAAACCTTTTTGCCCCTTGTTTAACGCGTGCGGAGGGTGTTGTTTTCAATATGTTGATTATGATTTTTTGCTTGAGCAAAAAAATAACATGTTAAAAGAGGCTTTTTTGCAGCTTGATTATGAGGTCGAATTCAGGGAACCTAAAAAAAGCCCAAAAGACAAGCAATACAGGCATAAAGTCCAATACAGAGTATCTGAAACAAAAAACTCAAAACGCCTTTTGGTCGGTTATTACAGAGAAAAAACCCACGACATAGTAAATATTA
This sequence comes from Candidatus Gastranaerophilales bacterium, assembly GCA_944323335.1. Classification (GTDB taxonomy): domain Bacteria; phylum Cyanobacteriota; class Vampirovibrionia; order Gastranaerophilales; family Gastranaerophilaceae; genus Galligastranaerophilus. The sequence goes on along the minus strand of CALUSB010000038.1, from coordinate 13,223 downwards.
AATACTGCCCTATACAGCCGCCTTTGGCAGATGAGATGGCGCAGTTTTTAAGGGATAATTGGCACCTTGGAGCATATGTTGAAAAAACGGGCAAAGGACTTTTAAAAAGCTTTGTGGTGCGCTTTAGCTCGGATATAAAAAGTGCGCTTGTTACTCTTGTATTAAATATTCCTTATGAAGATTTTCCAAAATACAAAGATGAAATTATTGATTATTCTAAAAAAATGAGAGAAAAATTCCCTCAAATAAGCTCTTTTGCGCTAAATTTTAACCCGAAAAAAAATAACTGCATTTTAAGTAATGAATATGAGTACTTGGATGAAAAAAACTATATTTTAGAAAATCTCATTTCTTCTGATGGTACAAAAAAGACCTATAAAATCTCGCATGACAGTTTTTTTCAGGTAAATCCTTATTGTGCGGCAAGTATTTTTGATGAAGTAAAAGAAAATATTATAGAAAATTCTACCCTGCTTGATGCGTACGGCGGTGTGGGCGCAATTGGTGTCTGGGCTTCAGATAAGGCAGGAAAGATTTATCTTGTTGAGGAAAACTCGCAAGCGGTTGATGACGCTAAGTGTAATTTTAAAATAAATGATTGCAAAAATTATGAAGTATTTTTGGGCGATGCAAAGGTCAAATTTGCTCAATTTTTAAAAGAAAAAAAGAAATTCGGCTCAATTGTTATTGACCCGCCAAGAAAAGGTTCTGATAAAGAAGCACTTGACGCTATATCTAAACTCAGTGATTTAATAATTTATGTAAGCTGTAATCCGCAGACTCTTGTAAGGGACTTAAAATACCTTGATACTCTTGGTTTTAGAGCCGTTTCAACAAGAGCTTTTGATATGTTTCCATACTCTTATCATATAGAATCTGTGACGGTGATAAAACATGTGTAGAAAATTCGTGCTAAAAACTCTGGGGTGCAAGACAAACGCCATAGAGGGGCAGATAATTGCTTCATCTCTTAAAAATGCAGGGTATGTGCAGTGCGAGGACTTTTGCGAGGCGGATTTTTTTATTTTAAATTCCTGTTCTGTTACTTCTCACAGTGACTCTCAAAGTGCGTATCTGCTAAATCGTGCAAAGCGGGAGAATCCTGATATAGTAAATATCTTAACCGGTTGTGTGGCTCAAACCATAGACTTGCACAAAGATTTTGATATTCAAAATGCGGATATAATTTTAGGCAACAATGAAAAGTTAAATATAGTTAATTATCTGGATAAAAACGGGTCAAAATTTGTCTGCGACATATTTTCAATTAACGAATTTAATAACAAAACTATTATAAACCCCTATCAAACCCGCCCGAGTATAAAAATTCAAGAGGGGTGCAACAACAGGTGCTCATATTGCATAATACCTTATGCAAGAGGCAACTCGCGCTCAAACAGCATTGAAAATATAATTTCTCAAATTGAACTTCTATCACAATCAGGGACAAAAGAGGTTGTGCTGACGGGTATTCACATCGGCCAGTGGGGGTTAGAGTTTAACCTTGGTTTAATTGATTTACTGAAAGAAATTGAAAAGACCTCTATATCACGCTACAGACTGGGGTCATTGTATGTAAATGAGATTGATGATAAGATGCTTGAGTTTTTGAAATCTTCAGAGAAATTCTGCCCTCATTTTCATCTTTCTTTGCAGTCACTGTGCGATAAGACGCTAAAAAATATGAACAGGCACTATAGCTCATCTTTTGCACTTGAGCTTATTGATAAGCTTTATAGCTCTTTTGATGAACCTTATTTAGGATGCGACATAATAGCAGGTTTTCCTGATGAGCAAGATTTTGATTTTGAGATTACATATAATAACCTTAAAAGTTCAAAATTAAGCTATATTCACGCTTTTCCTTATTCTAAAAGAGAAAATACGCCTGCCGCTAAAATGAAAAATCAAATTTGTGACACTGTAAAGACAAAGCGCACGCAAAAGCTGCTTGAGCTTTCAGATGCTCTGCATAAGGATTTTTTAGAAAGAAATAAAAATAAAACGCTTGAGCTTTTATATGAGAGAAAATCAAAGAAAACAGGCTTATACAGTGCTGTTAGCAGAAATTATATAAAAGTTTTTATTAAAGATGAAAGAGATGATTTAAGAAACACTCTTGAGTTGCGCAATATGAGTGATTTTGACAAATTATATTAAGAAATATTACAGAAATTATATATTTTTTATTTAAAAAGTCAATAAAAAACATACATTGTTTTTTATTAAAGTAAGAGGAATATCTTACCAGAGGAAAAGAGAATGTACACACAAGCAGAAATTAACGAAAACATCGAAAACTTTTTTATAGTTAATTCGGCAGTCAGGGAATATAAGCAAACAAAATCAGCTATAACAGATGCTATCAAGCCTCCTAAAAAAAGAGTCTACAGGAGCATGGAAAAACTCTTAAAAGAGTGTTACTTCATAGGTTCACTAAAGTACGGTAATAACTTTATAGCTTAAAAATCGTAGTTTTGAATAAAGCCGCAGCGGCTTTTTGGACCTTCGGAGTACGTTCTTCTTACTCTTTTTTCGGAAATTTGTTTTTGTTGTTCTTCTTTTAAAGCGTTAATTTTAGCTAAATCGCCCTTTGGACTGAATTTGTTTAAACATTTTGTACATACAAAGCTTGATTTTTGTTCATCCTCAATTTCAATACCGCAAAATCTGCACTTTATAATAAGTTTTGGCATAACAGAAAAAAGTCTGCCTTTTTCAATTAACTCTTCAAGCTCATTTTTATTTATGCCAAGTTCGTTAACAATTTCTTCGATAGTGGTTTTTCCTTCACCACGTTTGTTGATAAATGCTTTAATTTTATCAACTTGTTCAAGCTCTGCCTTAAAGCAGTTGTCGCAGATGTCGCGAGCTCCTTTGATAAAAAGAGAACCGCATTTTTTACAGTTAATTAATCCGCCTTGTTGATTCATAATTATATACTAGCAGTTTTGTTCATTATGTACAAATAAATTAATACTTGTATTAATTAAATTTTAATTATAAAATAAATTAATATAAAGCCGTCTCATCTTTTTAATTAGGGAGAATTTTAGATTATTGTTGATTTTTCTGATGGAAACATACTATAAGGCCAAGAAGGATATTTTCTATGTACACAAATAAATGCACTAAATGCGGTAAGGAGTTTGAAACAAAGAACCCCAAAAGAGTGATATGTCCGGAGTGTTTATACCCTGACAGAACTCCTATATTGCAGGATTCAAATGTAGCTTCAGCAGCGCAAAGTGCTCCTCAATACCCAAGAAGTTATAGTGCAGGAACGGGTAACGAGGGTAATTATAAAAGATTTAATAAAGACCAAAATCGTCAAGGGCAAAGACCTAATTTTCAAAAACGTGACGGTAATTTTAATCAAAGACGTCCGCGTCCTAACAATAACAGGCGCCCCGGACGTCCTATGGGCAAGCCAAAGCCGCTTCTTGTCAATAAAGAGCAGCTTGCTCAGATTGAAGAACTTTATAAAAAAATGCTTCCTCTGCCAAACCCTGATGCTCACGAGGTAATCGGTGAAAAAATAGGGCTTGAGCCTAAGAAAGTATTTTTTGGCATAAATCTTATAAGACAAAAAATGATGCTGCCAAAGATTGCTTACCCTAAAAGAAAGCTTGCTATCACACCTGATCAGATGATGGCTATTAAAAACCTTTATGAGCCGCTGTTGCCGCTCCCTCCTATCGGATGTCACAAAATCCTTGCAGCTCAGCTTAAAATGGATGAGTGGCGTGTGCATGTGGGTATTGGACTTGTTAGAAAACAAATGGGACTTGAGCGTTGGAATCAAGAAAGAGAAGACGCTCCCGAAGAATACAGAAAAAAGTCCCAATAGCTTTTAATAAAACTTAATATTAGCTGATACATGTTGCAAAAAAAAATCTTTAACTGTTTTGTTATTTTTGAGCGTGTACACAAGGCTAGTTTATGGAAATTACAAATACACCGTCAGTTTTTAAAAATTTTACAGCAGCAAATAATACCCAGACTGCTAAAGATTCGGCTGCTTCAAACAATACCGATAATCAAAACGGTGCGAAAAATATTTTAAACAAAGAAGAGACAGAGTTTAAAAAAGGGGTTAAAAACTATCCTATAGCAAAGGGTATTCTTGCTCTAATTGGTTTAGGTGTCGCTTTTACATACCTTATTCCATTTATAAGACACAATGTATACACTGAAGTAAACCCAAGTTTAATTGATATAAATGCAAAAAACGGCCTTGCAAAAAGGAATTTTATAGTTTTTGCAGACCAAGTGGAAATAAAAAGAAAAAAAACCGCCGAGTTTATATCGGAAAGATTTTCAAAAGCGAAAGAGTGTATCAGAAGAAATTTCTTCTCTTATAATCAGTCTCAGCCTGAAAAATTTGCCCCCATAAAAGATACTCCAAAAAACTTTGTGCGCGGTATAATAGGTGAGATTAACGCTTTTTGTAACCATATAAGTGCAATGCAAAAAAGAATTCCTATAGATTACGAAAAATTCAACAGAAAATAATCTTAAAATATGATATTATATATCTATGACACAGATTAAAAGCACTGTTTTTTGTGGTTTTTCAAGATTAAAAAGTGTTTTGGAGCACAAGGGCTTTGAGTTTGACAAGAAAGCGTTTGTACCTTCGTTAGTTGCTTTTTTTCATCATTTTTTACCTCTTAGAATGAAATTTCTTCCCGAGTCATATATTGCATATGAAAAAAATGATGTTTTCGGATTAATAAGTCTTGAAAAAGATGAAAAAAACTCAAAGCGTCTTAAAATTACAAGAGTTTTTCTTGAACAAAACTCTTTTGACGTAGGAAAGTTGCTTGTGCAATATGTAATTAGCAGATATTGCGCTATGGGGGCAGTTTCTTATCAAGTTGTAGTAGAAAATACAAAAGCAGATATGCTCTCGCTTTTTGTTGACGGATGCGGTTTTAGAAAAAATGCGCAGGAGTACCTTTATAAGGTGACGGCTGATGACATTCATATTGATGATAATATAAGTCCTGACGGGTTTAAGTTTTATAAGAGTATTCGCGTCGGGGAAGTTTGCAGACTTTACAATATGAACATTAATTCCTATCAACGTCACAGTTTTGCCCGTACAAAAGAGCAGTTTGAGCCTGATTTTGCATGCGGTATTAGTGATAAGACATCTTTTTCTTATGTTCTTGAAGATGAACAAAAAGGCAAGGTTTACGGGTATTTTAATGTTTCAACATATAATAATATAGATTATGTCCTTGATTTTGTTTTAGACAGTGCTTTTGAGATATATTTTGAAGATGCGCTGGGGTTTATTGCAAATAGTCTTACAAAACGCACAAAGAAGTGGAATCTGTACGTAAAAATAAAAACCTATTTTTCGAATTATAATGTATTTAAAGAGTTTATGGAATTAAAGGAGTACAGTCTTGTAAAATTCAGCAGTATTTTGACAAAGGACTACCTTAAAGAAATTAAAGAAAATAGTCTTTTAAAGAGTGCAAAAATAGTATTTAACGATATTACACCCGCTTTTAAGACAAAAACAAATACATAGGTTATTTCTTTTTAAGTTTCATATTAAAAAGTTCAAAGTCTTCAAAGTCATCAGGTTCAATAAAGAATCTTGATATGCCAAGAGGTATTAATTTAAACTTCGCCAAAGGATTTTTTTCGTATCTGACCTTAAAGGCTGATGTGCAGATTAGCTTGTTTTTATAGTTAAAAGAGTCGATTTTTTCAAGAAATTCCATAGCCTTAAATACGTTGCCTACAGGTTTTATGGCATTGACAGATATGGAAAATTCGGTTGTAATGTCTTTTTTTGTGTTCGATTCGTTTAACAACTTAACTTCATCAATAAAGTTTGAAATAAAATTGTCAAAATTTTTAATATCATCACAGACAAGAAAGAGTTTATCCGATATTATACCTTTGGAGTTTTTATACTTTGAACCTATGTCTTTTACAATATGGGAATAAAAATCTTTCTTTAGCAGGTCAAATTCTCCCTTTCTGCTGACAGAAAGATTATACGCCGGCTTTAGTTCAAGACTGAATAAAAGAGTGAATCTTGTGTATTTTTCTACCTCTTGCTCAAACTCTTTTTTTAATATCTCATTTACGTTTTTAACTTCTTTGTTTCTTTTCTCAAGTTGTTTCATTTCTTCAAAGTTGTAAAGGTCAATTACTCTGTCTGCAAAAAAGCCAAAAAGGTAATGAAAACCGATAAATAATCCTGATGAGATAATGTAGGACATATCAATCAATCTGCCTTCATAATCAATATTAAAGGGTAAAATCTCACCCGCAAATTGCGCAAAAGGCTCAAAAGGGATGTTTAGAGTAGAAAATATGGCAAGGTTAAAAAAGCTCAAAAACCACAAAAGCGCATAAAAGAAAGAAATTACAGGGCAGATAACTTTTAGTATTATAAAAAAGTTATAAATTGTGGTGTAGAATTTTTTCATCTATATTTCCATATTATCTATAAGTCTTGTATCCGTGGGAGGGATTTTTGCTGCGATAAGCATAAGAGCCCTTTTATCTGTTTCTTGCCAGTCTTCAAAAGTTTCAGGGTTTACAATTTCAATGTAATCTACATTTGTTCCCTCAAGTATTTTAAGAGCACTGTCACATAGCATTTGTTTATCATTTACGCCTTTTTTGCGAAGTTCTTTAGCGTAATTTAATGCTTTGCTTAATTTAAGAGCGTCAGCTCTTGCATCATCTTTAAGATAAGTGTTTCTGCTTGATAGCGCCAACCCGTCTTTTTCTCTTACAATGGGACAGGGTACAATTTCTACGTTAAAGTTTAAGTCTTTAACCATTTTTTTAATTATAAAGAGCTGCTGAGCGTCTTTTTGTCCAAAATATGCCCTTGTGCACTGTGTTATGTTAAATAATTTTGAAACAACGGTTGCAACTCCGTCAAAATGCCCGGGGCGGCTTTTTCCGCAGAGTTTGTTTATAGCTGAGTATGGCGGGCATACAAGAGTTAACTCTTGTGTATCAGTATACATTTCATCAACCGAGGGATTAAATATAACATCAGCGCCGAGTTCTTCTGCCAGTTTTGCGTCTTTTTCAAGAGTTCTCGGGTATTTATCAAAATCCTCGTTTATGCCGAATTGTACAGGGTTTACAAAAACGCTTACTATCGTGAAATCATTTTGTTCTACACTTTTTTTAATAAGGCTGCCATGACCCTCATGCAGTGCTCCCATTGTAGGCACAAGCCCTATACTTTTGCCTTTCTGCTCTTTTATTATTTCTTTTAGTTCATTAATTTTGTGTATAACTTTCAAGTTTTTGCGCCTCTTCATTGTCCAGTGTAAAGCTTTCCGATATACTTGGAAAATTGCCCTTCTCAACGTCATTGCAGTATGCACGTGCGACGTTAAATATTATATCTTTCAAGCTTGAATACTGTCTTGCAAATTTTGGACAGAAATTATCATATTTCCCTAAAATATCATCACTTACAAGGATTTGCCCGTCACAGAATTTGCCGCCGCCTATTCCTATTGTGGGAATATTCAGCCTTTGTGTAATAAAATTAGAACTTTCAGCAGGAACCATCTCAAGTACAACAGAAAAAGCTCCGGCTTTTTCAAGTGATTGCGCAAGACGAAGAATTTCAAGCGTGGTTTGGGTATCTCTGCCTGATACATAGTGTCCGCCAATTGTGTTTATATACTGCGGTGTAAAACCCAAGTGTCCCATAACAGGAATACCGTTTTGTGTAAGGCGCTCAACAACTTGAAGAATATATGGACTTGCGCCCTCAATTTTAACTGCTTGTGCTCCGCTTTGAATGAATAGACCCGCATTTTTAACCGCTTCTTCAATTGATATATGGTAAGATAAAAACGGCATATCAGCTACTACAAGAGCTTCTTCGACACCTCTTGATACTGCTTTTGTAAAAATAAGCATCTCTTCGGTACTTACCTGCGTTGTTGAACCGTAGCCAAGAGCAACTTGTGCTAATGAGTCGCCGACAAGAATTATATCTACCCCTGCTTTATCAAAATATTTAGCTGTAGAGTAGTCATAAGCAGTCAGAGCGGTAATTTTTTTACCCTTCTTTTTAAAGCTTATAATTTTTTTTGCAGTTTTTTTCATAAAACCTACTATTTTTTAACGGTTAAATTTTTCTTTGAACTTTTTTTGTACCACCAGTAGATAGATTTAGCCAGTCTTGAGGGCGAGTGTCTTACAAGGCCTTCTTTGTTATCTTCAATTAATTTATTCATAACAATTTCAAGCCCCATTTTTTTAAGCCTTGAAGTGTCAATCTCAACAGGTAATGAGTCTGCTTCTTCGTACTTTTTAGCAAGGTTTTGAGGCATAAAATTGTTGATTAAAATAGCATCAAAGAGTTTTTTATCAACAATGCCCGTAGTTAGTTTCGCATGTTTGAATAAAACTTCAGCATGGTCAGCTGCAGAGTAGTTATCTGTCTCACCGGGTTGAGTCATTACGTTACATACATATATTTTCTTTGCTTTTGAGTTAAATATCGCAGCAGATATTTCTTTTACAAGAAGATTTGGAGTGATTGATGTGTATAAGCTGCCCGGGCCAAGAACTATTAAATCTGCGTTATTTATGGCTTCAATTACATCTTGAGAGGGTCTGCAGTTTTTAGGCTCACAAGACAGTTCAATAATTTTTTTGCCCACTTCAGGGATGTGACTTTCGCCTTTAACTATTGAACCGTCCTCCATTTTTGCTACAAGACGCATATCATCTGTTGTAGCGGGTAAGACTCTGCCTCTTATCAAAAGAACTTTAGAGGATTCTTTAATAGCGCTAATCATATCTCCGCAGATATTTGACATAGCAGTTATAAATAAGTTACCAAAGCTATGACCCTCAAGTCCTTCGCCTGTTTTAAACCTGTATTGGAAGAGTTTTGTCACAATGTCTTCATCATCTGCTAAAGCTGCAATACAGTTTCTGATGTCCCCTGGGGGCAAAACGCCCATTTCTTCTCTTAAGCGTCCTGATGAGCCGCCGTCATCTCCAACGGTTACAATGGCAGTAATGTTGTTCGTTATTTTTTTAAGACCTTTCAGCATGGTAGACAGGCCCGTTCCGCCGCCTACGGCAACAATTTTTGGACCGTGGTCAAGTTTCATTTTGCGATAAATTACTTCACCAAAGGATTTTTGTCTTCTTTCTTCATTAAGTCCGAGAGTTGTGAAGTTTGTTTTTTTCCAAGCTTGGATAAAAATTATCGCTCCAAGAAGTATAAATACAAATCCCACAGGCTCAGGAGGAAGTATGTGGAGAATTTTTTTTGCAGTTTCAACTATAAAATATATAGGCTCAAGCTTGAATAAAAACGTAAGCCCAAGCGCTGCAAGGACAGAACCTATAATGATAAGTGCAAACCATCTTTTAATTTTTAGCCCCGGAACAAGCCAGATGGCGTCTTTTGGTATTTTTACTTTTCTTTTAAAAATTTTCATAATGCCTAAACTTGACCTCCAACGCGGTTATAGTTAACAGGAGTAGGTTTAAGCACCTCTCTGGCGCGCTTTGCGCTTTCTATGTCTTTAAAATGAAGAGTATCAGGCTTGATTTCAAGCTCTCTTATTTGTCTTATCGTTCCGAATTCTTCAAAATCCACTTCATAAGCGCATTTTATATCGGTTTCTTTTTCAAGAATTTCTTTTGTTTGAGGATTATTTACATATAAATTAAGCCAAGGATTGTATTTTTTTATTGCAAGGGCAACTTTTTTTGCAAATTCGATGTTGTTGTTCATCTCATTTTTCATTGCCCCATGCAGCCTTACATGTTCGATTTCAAGCCCCATGGCTTGCGCAAATGAAGCAATAGCGCCTATTTGGTATATAACAGTTGTTTCAATTTCTTCATCCGTTAGTTCAACTTTTCTTGAACCAAAGCCTTGAATGTCTTGATAGCCGATGTGTGCTCCTATTGATACATCGTGCTCTTTTGCAAATTCAAGAGCCTTTTTAATGCTTAAGGGGTCACCTGCGTGAAACCCTGCGGCGATATTTATTGAGCTCATATACTGAGCTACCTCAAGCTCTTTTTCGTTTTTGTATACCCCATACTCCTGTGCGCAATCGCAGTTGAAATCAAACACTAATTTATTCCTTTAAAATCCTCTAACTGATTATGTAAAAATTATACAACAAAATGTATAATTATGTTAGTTGTTTAGGCAATTTTCATACATTTTAACTACGTGTTAAATATTCTATCACCCGCATCGCCAAGACCGGGAACGATGTATCCTTTTGCGTTAAGCTCTTTATCTATTGAGCAGGTGATGATTTTAACATCGGGAAAAACGGAGTTTAAGCGCTCAATACCTTGAGGTGCAGCGAGCAGACAAACAAAAGTGATATTTTCTTGCGGTATGCCTTTTTTAACAAAATTGCCGACCCCATCAACTGAAGAGTTGCCCGTTGCAAGCATTGGGTCAAGCACAAAGACATAAGTTTCTTTTGGGTTTTTTGGCGCTTCGGAAATTTTATTGTAGTACCAAACAGGCTGCAGAGTTCTCTCATCTCTGTACATTCCAAGGTGATGAATATGAGCCTGCGGCATCATTTCTTGTGCCACTTCGCAAAACATCATACCTGCACGTAAAATCGGTGCTATTATTATGTTTATGTCATTTTTTATTACATCATTTTCGCATTCGCAAATGGGGGTTTTGATTTTTTTTGTTTCTGTGGGCAGATTTTTTGAAGCTTCAAGAAAAACCGCGTATGAAATGCGTCTTAGCGCACATCTGAACTTTTCGCCGTCAGTTTTTTCATCCCTTAGGACTGCAAGGTTGTGTTTTACTAACGGGTGGTTAATTACGCAGATATTTTTGTTTAAAGTTTTCATAAAAATCATTCCTTTTTTGATAATATTCTACACTAAAAAACCCTGAAAAGAAAAAACTTTTCAGGGTTTAATAAAATATTTATATCCGCTTAGTCCGTGTATAGCGGAGCGAGTTTTTTCTCTTGTTGAGGAATAACACCTTCTTCAATAGGAAGATAAACTCTGTAGTCAATTTCAGGGAAGCAGTTGTCGATTGACTCAATTGCAACGAGTTCATCGTTGTTGATTGAATTGTTTTCAATCATATCTGCAATTTTTTCAAATCTTTCAACGTGTTCTCTAAATCTGTCTGTTGCGTAGTCTTTAGCCTGCCATGTTGTAATCAAGAACGGCCAGTCTGAACTTTGCAAAAGAAGGTTTTCTCTTGCGAGTTGATTTAGAGCTCTTAAAAGTAGTTTATCTTCAGGCTGTTTTTCGTATTTTGCAACGATTTCTATTATTCTTTTTTCGCAAGCGTGAATGATGGGCCACATCCATTCTGTTAAGTGGTTTTGCCATACCCAGAAGTGTCCGCCTTGACCCCAGCTTGACTCAGGGATTTGAATAGCTTCCGTCGGCGGGTGAGCTTTCAGGTATTCGCCTGCTGTCATTCTTTCAACTTCAGGCAGGTATTGGTGGAATTTTTTAATAACTTGTTTAATAAATTCCACACCTTCAAACCACCAGTGACCGTATAATTCTGTATCAAATGATACCATTACAAGGCCTTCTTTACCGCCGTTTGCCATTTTGTAGTCGTTTAGCAAATGGTAGATAAGAGTTGTGTAGTGGTCTGAGTTTGAATTAACCTGACTCATTGCAAGTACAGGGTCATAGAGCATTTTGTCCCCAAGGTCTGTAGTAGATGAAGTTATTCTCCAGTAATGCATACCCGAGTTCGGGTCTTTTCTGTGGAATTCTCTATAGCAGCCATCTCCCGGATAACCGTCTGCTGCTGACCATACCTGAAAACCTGCTCTGTCATTTCTACCCATCACGGCTACCTGTGCATCCGGTAACCAGTATGCACTGTAGGTATCGTATCCCGTTTTTTCTCTTTGAGGAAGCGGGATGTATTCAATGTTTCCGTAAACTCCTATTGTTCTTCTGTTTCCTATTGAGTTACCGCCCTCAATAACGTGAGATTCGGTAAAGAAGTACTCTATGTCGTTATTTTGAAGTGTAACTTCAATAGCGGGACGCCATTTTTTCTTGCCGTCTTTTCCTATAAATTCATATCCTTGTCTGTAAGCACACTCAGGCAGCCAGCAGCCTTTTGCTTTTTTGCCGAAAAGGCGTTTTGTAGTGTCTGAACCTACTTTAAACTGTGCATTTAAGTTTGTATCGGTTGCTAAAAGAGGTGAGAAACCGTGTGTTGCACCTGATGTAGTAATTTCGATACATTCTAAGTCTTGATATTTTTTAAAACCTGCAATAAGGTCTTTGTTAAACTTGTTGATAAACAAATCCTTGATGTGGTTAAACCAATCATAGTAGTATTTTGCAAGGTATTTAAGGTGTTGAGAGTGCGCAACCTCAGGGTCAGGATAGCGTTCTAAATCACCCGATACGGCTTCAATTCGTGAGTCAAGGTATTTTATAAAGCCTTCTTTTAAGTGTTCATCGTTTAACTGTTCTGCAAGTATAGGGGTAATACCTACAGTAAGCTTTGCTTTAATTCCCTCATCATACAATTCAGAAATTATGTTAAGCAAAGGAACATATGTTTCTGCCATACATTCATAAAGGTTCTCTTCCCCGAAAGGCCACATACCGGCTTTTCTGTAATAGGGGAGGTGAGAGTGCAGCATAAATACAAATTGCCCCACTTTTTCTGATGCCATATTTATTGCCTCCAATTTTCTAATATATTTTTTATATCATAAAAAACAAAAAAATATAACCCACAAGAATTAGTTACATGGGTTATTAATTAGTCTAAAATACCAGTCAGTCGGGCAATATTGGATATATAAATTTTTGTTAAAGAATTATTTATTTCTTAATTTTAAGAATGTAACAATATAACTAAAAACTAAACCGCCACTTGATAGTATATATACAGTAAAAACAAAAAATAAACTGTCCTTTAGGGTTATTATTTTTGCAAAATCATAAAAAATAAACGATATGGCCATGTTGGCAAAAATGTCAATCAGTGCGGTTATTAGTATCAACTGGCATTTTTTTGTTTTTAGGAATAATGCATATCTGCTATTTGGAAAATTTAAAATATATTTTGTTATTTCCGTAGGGAAAAATACAAATTTATAGTAAAAACAGGCTAAAAAGACCAATAGGTATATAAGGCAGTTTGGTATTTTTACAAATGAACCAAAGAAAGATATTAAAATCGACGATATTAAAAAAAATAT
>CALUSB010000037.1 GCA_944323335.1 Candidatus Gastranaerophilales bacterium | reverse complement strand
AGCGGCTTGTCCGCAAAGTTAACCAGCTGAGCCTCTGTCGAAATTGAAAATTGAATAATGGATGGGGGCGTAGCTCACTTGACGAGGTTAACGAGTCAAAGCGGCTTGTCCGCAAAGTTAACCAGCTGAGCCTCTGTCGAAATTGAAAATTGAATAATGGATGGGGGCGTAGCTCAGCTGGTTAGAGTGCATGCCTGTCACGCATGAGGTCGCGGGTTCGATACCCGTCGTCCCCGCCATTAAAATAACTAAGCACCCAAAACGGGTGCTTTTTTAGTACGGGTATCGAACCTGTTGCAAGCCTGCATTGTTCACCATGGTTCACAAAGACCCGTCGTCCCCGCCATTAAAATAACTAAGCACCCAAAACGGGTGCTTTTTTAGTACGGGTATCGAACCTGTTGCAAGCCTGCATTGTTCACCATGGTTCACAAAGACCCGTCGTCCCCGCCATTAAAATAACTAAGCACCCAAAAGGGTGCTTTTTTAGTACGGGTATCAAACCTGTTAAAAGTCTGCATTTTATTTTATATCATTTTTTAAACAGTGCTTTTTAATACTCCTGTGTCTGATATAAAACTTCTTTTATTAAATAAAATGTCATTAAAAATCAGAGATAGGATTTAGAGATGAATTTTAAAAATACAATAGCACCACTTACCGTGCTGCTGTTTTCCCTGTTAATTTTAAGAGTGGACGCTAAGACCATACCTGCTCCAGTTGTTACAAAATACCCTGACTATGCTAAAGAATTTATCGGCAGGGATAAATTTGAAACATTTAACAGAAAGATGTTTTCCTTTAACAGAAAACTTAACAAGTATGCCCTAAAGCCTGTGCATATTGTCTGGGCGTCAATTATGCCCAAGTATGGTATGGATAGAATACAAAGCGCCTATACCAATATTGAATATCCAAAAAGACTTGTAAGCACCCTTTTGCAGAGGGATTTTAAAGCCTCAGGCCATGAAACACTTAGGTTTTTAACCAATACTACTATTGGCCTTGGCGGTTTATATGACCCTGCAAAAAGCATTTTTAAGCTTGAACCACTCAAGGAAGATGTGGCGCAAGGGCTTGCAAAGTGCAAAATTAAACAAGGCCCGTATCTTGTTTTGCCTTTTATAAATTCAACTACACCACGAGCACTTTTAGGCTCGTTAATTGAATGTCCGCTTGATGCCTCAATGTACATTGGAAGTCCTATAACTGCCCTTGTAAAAGCAGGTCTTATAGTAAATAGAACCTCATATGCTCAACCTTTTATAAAGCTTGTCGAGTCAAATTTTGCCGACCCTTATGACATTGCAAAAAAGATTTATGGGTTAGAGAGATACATAAAAGATAATAATCTTGACAGAAAAGAAGTTCTTCAAAGCGCTCTTAGAGAGTATGCAAAATTAATTGAGGATAAAAAGCGCCAAGAGCCTGTTGATGTCGTGGATAAAAAAGAACTTGAGCCCCGCTCAAATCTTATAGTAGATGATTCTATAAGGGGATACGCTTGGTTTGATACCATTGATAAGACTGATGTTGACTTGGCGGATAAAAAACTTGTACCCGATGTTATTTTAAAAGACTTTAATCCTCAGTGTCCCGTAACGGATGCTATGCGAACAGCACTTTTTAGCGAGGATGAAAAATATAAATCTATCTGGAGCGAGCTTTCACTTTGGAATAGAAATTTTTCAAAGAAAGTAAAAACTTCTGACATAAATCTTGCTCAAGATAGAGAAGATTACAATTTTAAATATATAATGCAAAAAGATAAAAACTCGCCCCTTGCTATCTTGTACCCCTCAATAGGAGAGGGTATAACATCTCATCATTCACTTGTTTTTGCAAAGATTTTTTATGATGCGGGCTATAGTGTTTTAATCTTAGGCAGTCATTTTAACTGGGAATTTGTAAAAAGTATGCCAAAAGGCTATGCCCCCGGGATTCCTATGGTTGATGTCGCTTATCTTAGAGATGCAACAAATAAAATGGTTAAAAAACTTGAGGACAAGTATGATTGCAAATTTTCTGATAAGGTGGTCTTAGGTACATCGTTCGGAGCTTTTGCAACGCTTTTTCTTGCGGATATGGAATCCAGAGAAAATACTTTAAATATTTCCAAATATATCTCCATAAACCCTCCTGTGGAGCTGCTTTATGCGGTAAATGTCATAGATAAGAACAATGATACAGTGTCGCAAAGTCTTGCAGATATAAAAAACAGAGTTGCAATCAGTGCTTCAAAGATTATTCAACTTTATGAGCAAAGGAATGACAAAGATGACTTTAAACTCGACTCGCTTCCTTTTTCTCAAGATGAGGCAAAATTAATCACCTGCTTTGTTTTAAGGCAAAAGTTATCTGATTTGATTTTTACATTAAATGAAGTTTCTCAAAGCAAAAAAACAGACATCTATGACACAATAAACAATGTAAGTTATTATGATTATGCTAAAAAATATATGCTGGATAGTGGCAGCGAGACTGTAGAGTTGCTAAATCAAAAGACGAGTTTGTATTATATAAGCAATTTTTTAAAGAACAACAGAAACTATAAAATACTTCATGCTTTGGATGATTATTTGGTAAATGACAAGCAATTAAAAGACCTAAGGCAATTTGCAGGCTCTAACCTTGTGCTTTTTGACAGAGGTTCGCACCTTGGCTACTTATACAGAAAAGAATTTAAAGATATCCTGTTAAATGAAATCAGGTTAAAAAAATCTACCTCAGAATAATATCCTTAATTCTTTTAATAAAACCTCTTTGAAATTTTGAATACAGGTAAAATTCACCCTTTTTATTCCACCCCTCAAGGTTATCTTTTCTTCTTATTGCTCCTTTTTGTTTAAAAATTTCATCAAAAAAGCTTATAATTTTTTCATCACAAAGGTTGTCAGAATACTTGCCGTCATTTAAAAACGGAGTGTTTAGCATTTTTAGGTATTTTTCTTTGTCACAGTCAAGTTCTGCTACTTTTTTAACAACATCTTCTAGTGTGCTAAAGTCGCTGACATTGATAAAAGCTTCAGGGTTAAAGTCCTTACAGGCGTTTTCATCTCCCCAGTAAACAGGTATAGTATGTGCCATAAAAGCGTCGTAGAGTTTTTCTGTAATATAGCCGTCAGAGGACGAATTTTCAAAAGCTATGGTAAACTTGAACCTTGAGAGGTATTCTATTTTATCTTTAACTTTTTCTTTTGTGTTGTTAAAAAGTCTGCCTCCCGAGCTTACTTTTTTGTATTTGGATAAAAGCTTGAAAAAATCTTTTCTAATGTTGTTACAGTAGTTTCCGTTAGAATATAAAAAACTGCAAAAATCTCTATTAAAAGGGTCTTTTAGTGCAGGCATGGGGGTTCTTATTTTGCCAAAAAAGTAATAAATAGGCACTCTTAGGTACCTGTCCCCAAAATCTAATCTGTCAAAGCCTATAGCGTAGTCATAGACGTTAAAATCAGGTGTCAGGTTTTCTCCCGTGTAGAAAATTCTCGGGCATTTGTATTTTCTGTACTCGTGTCCATAACAGGAGCATATTACAAAATCAGGGTCTTTAGGGTCTTGTGTTATGTCATACTTGTCCTTTAGAATGTTTACAAAAAAGTCATTCTCGTAAGTATGGCATTTCCAAAAGTCGCAGAAGTGCAGTTTGATTTTTTCCATATTTAAACCTTGTTTATTTGCTTGCCGCAAAGCCACATATCGATATTTTCAAATACTATTTTCGCCCTTTTTTGCATGGATTCTTCCGTTGCAAAAGCAATGTGCGGTGTTAAAAGCACGTTTTTAGCACTAAGCAGAGGCTCATCGTTATTTAGCGGAGGTTCTTTGTCAAAAACATCAACCGCAGCGGCTCTTATTTTGCCCTCATTTAGCGCTTGAGCTAGAGCAATAGAGTCAACAACAGCGCCTCTTGCAGTGTTTATAAGAATAGCGTCCTTTTTCATATAAGAGAGAGTTTCTTTGTTTATAAGATGCTTTGACTCTTTTGTAGATGGGCAGTGCAGGGTTACTATGTCTGAGTTTTCAAGCATTTCTTTAAGCGGCATATAAGTTATAAGTTCATTACTTTGTTTGTTTGAAAAGCCGTTGTAGGCGATGATTTTACAACCCATAAAATTAAGAATTTTGGCAACGGTCATCCCTATGGCGCCTGTGCCTATTATACCTACGGTTTTGCCTTTAAGTTCGTTACCCACAAGCCCTTCTTTTGTACCGAGGGCACGGCAGCTTTTTTCTGTTTCTCTGACGTTTCTTAAAAGGGTCAAAATCATACATATTGTAAGTTCTGCAACAGAGTCGTTAGAGTAGCCCGAGGCGTTTGAAATGTCTATTTTCAGCTCTTTTGCACAGTTGATGTCCACATGGTCAACTCCGGTAAAGGCTATGTCTATAAATTTTAAATTCTTAGCGCTTTTAATAACTTCGAAGCATAGGGGCATATTTGCTATTATTGCTATGTCTGCGTCTTTTAGCTGCTCTTTTTGTTTTTCTATATCCGATGTTCTATCATAAGTTTTAAAACTGTGACCCTCGTTAATTAGTTTGTCACTGTATTGCTTAAGACATTTTTCGCTTATGCCAAGCGATTCCATAAGTACTATATTCATTTTTCACCTCTTGTAATAAAGTTATTCTACAACATCAATGTTGTTTGTGGTAAAATTGTTGTGTGATTTTTAATGGAGTTTTTTATGAATTATCAGTATTATAAAAGGACAAAAGTAGTTGCGACTATCGGGCCTGCAGTTGCTACAAAAGAGGCTATTGAAGAGCTTATTTTGGCGGGCGCAAATGTTTTTCGCTTGAATACTTCTCATGGGACAATGGATGACCATAGGGAAAAATTTCAAATGATTAGAGAAGTGAGTCAAAAAATGGGCGCATATAGCGCTATTATGGTTGACTTGCAAGGGCCAAAGATTAGAGTTGGCAATCTAAAAGAGGACATAAACTTAAAGGAAAACGACGAAGTAATTTTTCAACATATGTTATCTCAAGAGTGTAATGACATTATTCCTGTTGACTATGAGGGTATTGCAAAAGATGTAGAAAAGGGAAGTAAAATCCTTCTTGATGACGGTAAAATTGCAGCAACCGTGCTTGATGTAGAGGATAATAAAGTTTATGCAAAAATTACAAACGGCGGAGTCTTAAAATCAAGAAAAGGTCTTAATATCCCGGGTTCAACCGCAAGCCTTGAAGCGGTAACGAAAAAAGATGTTGAATATATTAAATTTGCGGTTGAAATGCAGGCAGATTTTATTGCCCTTTCTTTTGTAAGAAAAAAAGAAGATGTCTTGCTTGCAAAAAAATACATAAACGATTTTAATTCCAATATTCCTGTTATTGCTAAGCTTGAAAAACCTCAGGCAATCGAGAATTTAAGCGATATTATAAGTGCTGCAGACTGTATTATGGTTGCGCGAGGCGATTTGGGTATTGAACTTTCTGCAGTTGAAGTTCCTGTTTGTCAAAAGTTGATTATAAGTGAGTGCACTAAGCACAAAAAACCTGTTATCGTTGCAACGCAAATGCTTGAGTCAATGATAAACGAGCCCATACCTACAAGAGCAGAGGTTTCAGACGTTGCAAACGCCATTATAGATGGGGCTGACGCGGTTATGCTATCGGGCGAAACTTCAGTGGGTAAACATGCTATTGAAGCGGTTAAAACTATGTCAAAAATTGCTCATGAGACAGAAAACAGCCCTTTTTATAAATTTGATAAAGATTTTGAAATGTCTGAGGACTTGGCGCTTACTCGTCAGGCAATTGTTTTCGGTGCGGATAAAATGCTTAAATATGTAAACGCTAAGGCAGTTTTGAGTTTTTCTCATTTTGGATATTCAACACGCCTTATGTCAAAGCTGAAACCCTCTGTACCGATTATTTTGGTATCTGATTTAGAGCAAACTTGCAGAAAAATGTCTATCGCTTGGGGTGTTTATCCGTTTTTAAAAAAATGGGATAGTGTCTTGGGCGCTGATTTGTTGATTAAAATTGATGAATTTTTAATAAATGAGGCCGGATTAAATAACGGCGATTATGTTGTTATAACAGGCTCTGCGCCAAATTTAATTTCAGGGAGAACAAACTTTGTAAGAGTTCATAAAATCGGTACATAAAAAATTAGCCCCGCTATTTGCGGGGCTTTAGTCTTATTCAATTTTGTCTTTTTCAAAGAAATTATCTTCTTCTTTATTTTTGTCTTTTGATTTTTCAAATTCTCTTGAAAGTTCAATGATTTCTTGAGATGATAGAGAATAGTCGGTGCCATTTTCGCTATTAACGGCATCAATTGCTTTTTCTATTGCTTGGATTCTGCCTGTACCTTTATCTGAGTATGAAGAAACGGCCTTGCTAAGTACTTCTTTTGCAAATTCTTCTTGCGATTTTTTATCTTCATTTTTAGCGGAATTATCGTTCTTGACGGAAGCGCCTTCCTCTTCTTTATCTTCGTTTAAGGAATTTCTCATTTCTTCCATTTTTTCTAAGATTTCTTGTTGCGATTTCCTGCTTTCTTCAATTTGTTTCATTAATATATCTTGTTGCATTTTAGCTATATCAACAGCGCTTGTTCCACCCGTGGCAGCACCTGTAGCGCCAAGACTGTTCGTAACATCCCCCAATATTTCGTTAAGGTAGATTTCTTCAGCTTCAAGTGCCCCGTTGCCGTTGGCATCTGCTATTTTAATGGTAGAGTTTCCGTCAGAGAATGTGTATACTGCAATTGAGCCGTTTGTAACATCCTTGTCATAGTGTCCGTCTGCTTTGTTGTCTACAATGTATGAAGTTGAAACATATTCAACGGATACATTGAGCCCTGCAGCTTTTGCTGCGCTTATAATTTCTGAGCTTTGCATAACAGACTTGCTGCCAAATAGCCCTGCTACTTTACTTTGAAGTTGTGCATCTCCTGCTTCATCACCTATACTTTGCAGTAATTCTTCTTTTAAGCTGCTACTCAGTGCATTAGCGTAGTCTGCAAAGTTTGCTTCACCGTTTCCAAGACTTGTTGTACCAAGACCTCTGGATTTTATGCTTTGTAAGAACGCTTCATACGAATTGCCAACGCCGTTTGTGCTCATTTTTTCTCCTTTAACCAAATGCTATATCACTTCTTCTTATGTATCGGCATACAAGCTTGAAATATTAAGCAAATTGTCTTTTGTGTTAATAATTTGTTACAAATACCTTGTTTGTATGGTTTTAAAGTTGTTAGTGGGAACTATACTTTATAATTATGAAAGTATTACTTGCATTTCCTCCTCAATGGACACCGATAAGCCCTCATTTTGCTATCCCCTCGTTGAGCGGACAGCTTAAAAGAGCAGGTTTTGAGGTTTTTGTATCCGACTTAAATATTGATTTTTACGATACTGTCTTAAAGTCGTCTTTTATTTTAAACAGTGCCTCTTTGGCTGTTAGCGCTCAGGATGAACTGCTTAAAGAAATCGCACAATATCATAGTCCTGATAAAGATTTTTCAGATTATCCTTTAGATATTCAAAACAAAATGGTCAGATATTCTAAGGTCAAAGAATATATCACTAAAAAAGCAGATGATTTTGTTAATATTCCAAAGTTTATAAAAGATGCCCGTATGGCAATTAAAGATAAGGATGTTTTTTATAAGCCTGAAATCCTTATAAAATCCATGAGTGTGATTGATGAGGCGCTTGAGATTGCTTCACTTCCATATTACCCTTCAAAAATAAGTCTTGATACATACTCCAATCCTTTTTTCAGGCTGAATTTTGATTCAATTAAATACTTTGTTTTTGATAAAAATACAAATATTTTTATAGATTTTTATAAATCAAAAATAGAAGAAATTAAAAAAATCGGCGCCAAATACATTGGAATTTCCATAAATTCTTCAAGCCAGATAGTAGCAGGTTTAACATTAGCTAATATGCTAAAAAACAACACCGATGCTCATGTTAATATTGGCGGCAATTTCTTTGGCAGAGTGGTAGATGAAATAGTTAAAAGAAAAGAATTTTTTGACCTGTTTTGTCATAGTTTGCTTGTTGAAGAGGGTGAGTTGCCTGTTGTTGAATTGGGACGGTATATTAGAGGCGATATTGCAATTGAAGAGGTTTCAAACCTTGTTTATCCTATAGGTGACGAGATTAAAATAAACGAGAAAAAACCTCCGATGAAGCTTGATGAAATGGCTAATGTTTCACTGGACGGGTATGATTTTAAAAAGTATTTTGCGCCCGAGATTATCTTGCCTTTTCAATCATCACGCGGCTGCTACTGGGGCAAGTGTAGTTTTTGCGATCAAGGCTTTGGGCAGAATTTTAATGTAAAAAATCCCGATAAATTAATTGTTGAATTCAGAGAAATTAAAGAAAAATACGGTATTGATAAATTTGAATTTATTGATGAATCAGTAGGGCCTGCCTATCTTAAGGAATTTGCAGATAAGCTTGATAAAAGTGATGTTAAAGTAAACTATTTCATGGATGCAAGACTGGAGAGGGCATTTGATTTTGATACTTTGAAAAAAGCTCATAAAAACGGCTTAAAGATGATTCTCTGGGGGCTGGAATCGGGTTCTGGAAAAATAATGGAGCTTATCAATAAGGGTATTGATATTGATAAAAGGCTTGATATTTTAAGAGATTCATCAAATGCGGGTATCTGGAATTTTGCATTTATTTTCTTTGGTTTTCCTGCCGAAACAAAGGAAGACGCGCAACAAACCATTGATATGATAGTTAAAAACAAAGATATTGTACACTCTTACGGCAGAAGTGTTTTTACCATGGGTAAACATACACGCCTTAGAGAAAATCCTGAAAAATACGGAATAGTTAAAATTTATCCAAATCAGGATGAATTTATGCCAAGTTATACGTTTGATTCATCAGGTATGAAAAACGAAGAGTTGGCGCAGATTTTAAAAGACTGTACAAATACCTGTTATAAGGCTTATAATAATCCATTATGGATGTATTTAAGATATAGGGAATACTTATTTTTGTATCTTTGTAAGTATTCTCAAAAAGAGTTAAGTGAGTATAAGTTAAAACTGTGAGGGATTTATGTTTGATGATAATTTTTCGGAAAGTGATGACAAGACACTTCAGATTGCAAAAGAGCGTGATGCTATAAAAGAAAAAATGACAGAGAAGCTCAAGGGGCTTAATTTTACAGAAGATGAAATAAAAAGTGTTCTTGAGATAATATTTATTGCCGAAGGCAAAATTGAAGCCCTTAAATCAACTCTTATCGGCACAAATATCAATAACGACGACCCAACGCCCGCTATGGCGCATGTGCTTGTGCAAATTAAGCAATTGCAGATTGATATGGCGCAGGACATAAAAAAACGAGTTGATGAGATTTTGGCTAAGAAAAATAAATAGGGTGTATAATGAATTGTGATTTTAAGCAGTATCTTGACGGTATAAAATTTGACAAGTATTTAAGGAGGCTTTCAAAGAAACTTAAAAACAAGAAAGTCGTCGTATATGGCTCAGGTTCACTGTTTCAGTATATTAAAGAAAATTATGATTTAACAAGCATAAATATATGCGGCATCTCTGATATGAAATTCACTCAAGATGATAAGGGTAAAGAGTGTCTGGGACATAAGATTGTCCCTAAATCAGAACTTGCAGATGAGGAGTTTGATGTTCTTTTGGTAGCTCTTCAAAATTATGTCAATGTAATTGATGATTTTGAGGCAAATATTTTTGCAGGCAAAAAAATAAAGGTTTACCCTTTGGCAAGAATTCCTCTTTGGGACTTGATAAAGCAGATTTGGAGTCAAGCTTAGATGTATATAAAATATAACGAGCTTGCAAAAATTGCAGCTCTTTTTCTTCCTGCAAAAATAGCTATTGCTCTTCGCAAGTGGGGTCTTGAGAAGAAAATAAGCGAGAACGAAAAGTATATAAAGAAAAACAGAGTTTCAGTTTTAAAAAAACTAAAGAAAAAAATCGCACGGGGGGAAAAGATTAATGTCGCTTTTCATATTTATGATGCTTCAAAGTGGAAATGTCAGGAGATTTTTAACCTTTTAGATAAAGATGAGCATTTTCACCCCTACATTGTTGCTACAAGGTGTGGTTCTGATTTTTTAAATACAAGTTATCAAGAGCCAAATATGGTTTTTAAGACCTTTGATTTTTTTAAGAATAAAAATATGGAGGTCTACTTATCTTATGACCCGAAAGAAAATAAGTTTTTGCCTTTTGAAAAACTCAATCCGAGGCCGGATATAATATTTTATCAGCATCCTTGGTATGTCGTGACAAATCAAGGCCCTGTTGTTTGCTCAAAATTTGCTCTTACATATTATGTGCCATATTTTGTGGCGACTTCGGTTTCTCCTATCGAGTATTATTTAAGATTTCACAGGTATATTCAAGCTCATTATGTGCCAAGCAAGGAAATAAAAGAATATTATTCAAAAAATATGGCTAACGGCGGTAAAAACCTTGTAGCGTCAGGACATCCTATTTTAGATTATTTTTACATCAATTCAAATAAACAATATGAAGATAAAAAATGGGTAATATACGCTCCGCACTGGTCTATTGATTCAAGATGTTCGCTTGGCTGGGGAACTTTTTTATGGTCAGGGAAATTTATGCTTGATTATGCAAAAAAACACTCTGAGATAAACTGGGTATTTAAGCCGCATCCGGGGCTGGCGCAGACTCTTCTTGCGCATTCTCATATGACAAAAGAGCAAATAGACAAATATTGGAGCGAGTGGGAAAAGCTTGGCGTGGTTCATACAACTGGTGATTATCTTGATATGTTTATGGAATCATCTGCTATGATAACTGATTGCGGCTCTTTTGAAACTGAGTATTTTTTAACCAAAAAACCTCTTATCCATCTTTTTTCGAAAAACGCTATGCCCTTTAACCCTTTTGTAGCTTCGCTTGTCGAGTCATACTATAGCGCAAAAGATGAAACAGAGCTTGAAAATACGCTTGACAGGGTTGTTATTCAAGGTGATGATTGGCTTTATAATAAACGAAAACAAACTGCCCAAAGGCTTAATTTTAAACCCGAATTTGCCTCAGAAAAAATATTTGAAGACATTAAAAAAACTCTGGAGATTAACCATTGCCTTTAGTTAGCGTTATTATACCTGTTTATAATGTGGAAAAATATCTAAAAGAGTGTCTTGATAGTGTTTTTTCTCAAACTTTGGATGATTTTGAGGTAATTGCAATTAACGACGGCTCAATAGATAGCAGCCTTGAAATTTTAAATGACTACGCAAAAAAAGATAAAAGATTAAAAATAATAAGTAAAAACAATGAAGGGCAAGGGCTTGCAAGGAATGACGGACTAAAGCAGGCTAAAGGCGAGTTTACACTGTTTTTAGACAGTGATGATTGGCTTGAAAGCAATGCTCTTGAGAAATTATACAGAGTTATTACTCAAAAAAATGCCCAGATGGTATTTTTTAATGTAAATCGTTTTTATCAACAAAGCTCTAAAACTTCTTTTTATAATTATTGTGCACCTTATTTAGCTAGTGTTGGTGAGGGTGTATTTTCACCGGAGGATTTGCTTGAGCAAATTTATTTAACGCCTGCTTATCCTTTTAAGTTTTACAAGACTTCTTTTTTAAGAGAAAATAACTACCATTACCTGTCAGGTAGATTTTGGGAAGACCACATGCCGCATTTTGTAATACTTGCAAATGCTGATAGGATGTGTGTTTTACCTGAGGCGGTTTACAACTATAGAATACATTCTAAATCATCCACCGCAAATGCCTCAAAGTACGCTTCAACTATTGTTGAGAACTTTAGACTTTGTGATAGTGAGCTTAGAAAGACTAAAAGATACAAGCTTTTAAGGCCTTATTTTATACAGAGAAAAATTCAAGTTGCAATTAATTATTATTTTAGGATTAACGGCAAAAATAAAAAAATCTGGTATAAAAATATGCAAGAGCTCTTTAAATGCATAAAATCCATTTACCCGTTTGAGCTTGAGAAGATTTCATATGATAAAATGTTTTTTGGTGATGCCCTTAAATACCCGTTTTATATTTTTAGGCTAAAAAGGCTTTATGCCATGATTAAAAACCATTTAAAAGCGTATCTGCCCTAGTTTCCTTTTATTAATTTTATAAACTCAAGTTTTAGTTTTGTTGTTTCATAGAGTCTTTTATATGTGTTTTCATTTGTTTTAAAAATTCTTCTCTTAATTTCTTCAAGTGCAAGAGCTTTAAGTGCTTCGTCTGATTTATTCGGGTCTCTTGTACAGATTTTTGAGACTATGCTGTATATTTTTGTTTTGATACCTTGCCCGTTGATGCTATTAAAATGCTCACCCCTTAGCTTTAAGTGAGATGATATTATAATATCTGAGGGCATACTCATAAAATTAGGATACTGAAGTTCTGCGTAGCTATCGGGGTCATTTTGTACGGTAATTACCGTATCTTCAAAGTTTAAGTTTTTAAGAGGAAAAATCATATCTCTGTCAAAAAACCCCCTGTGCTGTAATATGTAGTTATCTATATTATCAGGCCCATAGTATATTTTAGAGCTTGTTTTATCAAAAATGGGGTTATTTTCTATTTCGTTATTAAAAAAGTCCAAAACTTTTTGATAGTTATCAAAGTAGTGTTTCTTTTGGTTTAGATATTCTACGTATTTTTTATATTCTTCAATTGTTAAATCTTCTCTGTAGCTATCATGCGCAAATATATCGATGTTAACGCAGTTATCTATGCTTACTCCGCATATAATCTGAATATGATGCGGGGTTTGAGAACAGATAATTTGGTTTGGATATTTTTTTAAGTATTTGTCCCATATGTTTGAGCGATTATCTGATGAGAAACTTATTAATTTTGGCTCAATACATATATAATTTTCTTTGCAAAATTGAAGAAATTTTCTATAGTCATCTCTCATCATTCCAATATCAAAATCATCATCCCAAGGAACGAACCCTCTGTGTCTGAGCGTACCCACAAGAGTACCCCCTATTGGAAAGTATGACAGATTAAGAGCGTTAAGCTGTAAGATTATCTTTTTGCAAAATTCAAGTGTATCAAGTTGATATTTCCTTAAATCTCCGCTTGCGCATTTTAGGTTTTTTGCATCCAGGGTTTTATAAAAATCCTCGTATTCTTTTATTATTTCTTTGTATAGTTTTTTATAATTTACCACTTATGAAATTACCTGCTTAATTAAAAACTGCCACGTGGGCTCAATAAGAGCTTTTACCTGTTTATTTTCATTTTTACTGTTAATAATCAATCTGTATTTTATTTTGTTTATAAATGTATTATTTTTTCTGAGATTTACAAAAATAACGTCGTAGTCAAGAGTTATAAGCTCTTTCGGGTTAATTGTTTTGTATGCAAAAAACCTCTCTTCACTGCTTACTTTGTACTTGTTGTCACAGATTGCAATTATATTTAGTTTTGAAAAGTCAAAATTTTCAAACAGTGTCTTTGTCATTATTCCCGCGCCGTAGATGACAATTTTTTTGTTTTTATATTTTTTTGCAAGATTTTCTATTTGTTTTTGCGCGTTTATTTGTTTATAGTATTCAAGATAAAAATTAGACACTTACACCTCAAGCTCTTTTGGTATTGCATACATCAAGCTTTCGCAGTAGTCAAATGAGTAGTGTCCTAAGTAAAATTTATAATCTTCAAGTTCTGATTTTAAATAAAGCGGGATGTCAACAAAATCGTCGTTTGAATGGTAAATAGAGATTGCAAGCTGGGGTCTGTCTTTTTTAATGGTTTCTTTTGCACCTGCAAGGGCATTTAGCTCGGAACCTTCTATATCCATTTTGATAAAATCAGCCTTTAGGCCTGTTTTTTCTCTTATTGTATCAATTGTTGTAGCAGGGACTTTTAGCGAAACTTCATTACTTTTTATATCAAGTCCGTTTGCCCCCGCAACTCTTGAAGCGGGTGATGACATAATGTTTTCACAAAATTCTAATTCGCAGTCTTTTTCCCACATTGCCTTATTTATTATTTGTGTAAAATTTTCTTTTCTTAGATAGTAGTCTATAATTTCATCTTTGAACTTTTCATACATGGGCTCAAAAGCAAAGAGTTTTTCAAGATTTGGTAAAAGTTTCCTGAACGCCAGCGCATGAATACCGTTGCAAAATCCGCCGTCATAGACTGTTTTTATAGCATTTTTGTTTATATATTCAAAATACTGTTTAAAATAATTTCTCGTTAGTCCGCATCTTGAAATGCCGTGTTTTTCAAGTGTATATTTTTCAACTTCACTGTACTTTAAAAAGCCCTGTCTGCACTTCCACAGAAGTTCATATAAATCCTTGCATTCTTTTGTATCAAAAACCTCAAGCGCCAATTTTTGTTTTTCTTCATATGGTGCGGTTCTTAAAAAGCGCTCGGTAGGACTGTCAAGAATTATCACCGGTATAGAGAAATATTTAAACAACGAATGAGTATGGTTTGATTTTTGTCTTACGGTAATTACGGCTAAATCAATTTTGTCTTTATATTCAGGGAGCTTGTAGAAATTTATTATTTCAAGGTCATCGCATACCCCCTCTTTATATGAATCTATATAAAATAAAATTTTAACGTCAGGCCTGTTTTTCTCAAGGTATTTTTTAATACTTGTTGCGCTGCTGCCTGCGCCGTATAGTGCAATTTTGGTATTTTGTTTTATTCTATCCGTAAATTCTTTAAGCATATTTCCCTTTGCCATAAAAAACTATTTTATTATATACTATCACAATATGAAGATTTCTACACTTAAAAAAATAATAAAATCAATAAAAGGACTTATTGCCTTATGTCCGGAGATTAGCGATTTTGCAGAAAGACATTTTTACGGCGGGACATATTTGTCTCAGGTTGAGTTTCACCTTGTTGACCACTGTAATTTAAATTGTGCTTGCTGTAATCATTTTACCCCTGTTACGCCTGAGTATTTTTTCAGTATTGAAGATATTGTTTCTGATTTTAAAAAGTTAAAGAAGATTTTTGATAATATAGGAAAAATCTTTATACTTGGGGGCGAGCCTCTTTTGCACCCTGATTTGACAGAGCTTTTTGAGCCTTTGAGAAAAATATATCCTAAAAGTGAAATTGTTATTATAACAAACGGTATTTTGCTTGAAAAAATGGAAGAAAATTTCTGGAGCGCGCTTAAAAAGTATAATATTGCTCTTAGTATGACAAAATACCCTATAAAAGTCGATTATGAAAAATTTATACAGAAATGCGACATGCTTGGTATAAAATCTTATTTCTTTAACGCTTCAAGATTTAGAATGAAAAAGATGAATCTTGACCCTGAGGGCAAAAGTGATAAAAATTGTGCATTTAACAAATGTCATGAGAAAAAATGTCACTTTCTTAGAGATTCAAAGTTGTATGTGTGCACTGCAATACCAAATATTCCTTTTTTAAACAGGCATTTTGGATTGAATTTTGAAATTACTAAAAGGGATTATATAGATTTAGATAAAATAAAAAGCGCAACAAGGATAAATGCCATTTTTAAGCTGCCTGTTGATTTTTGCAGATATTGCAATGTTGGGGAAGATGAGTTTGTTGATTACAGTGTTTCAAAAAAAGAACTTGGCGAGTGGGTTAGGGCAGAAAAATAATGTCGTATCTGTAAAGGAGCACATAGTTTGATTATTATGTACGCTTTGTTTGATTATTTTGGAAATATAACTCTTTTTTGTCAATACCAAGTAACTTAAACAAGGTAAAATATGGTAAAAAGAAACCACCAAAAATATAATAGATTGTTATGACAAAAGCTATAACAAAAGCGATGCTTTTCCCATCATTTGCAAATATCATTACCCCTGATGCTAAAGATATGATTAAAATGTCTATTATAAGTGTTGTTAGCAGAACTTTTCTTTTAGTTTTAGTGTTGTCGTTAACTTTCTTAATTAATTTTCGATATTTAAAAGCACCTTTTTTAAGAATTTTCTTTGCCAAAAAATAAAGATAGAAATTTTTTAAACAAATATGTAAAAGAGGTATGAGTGCTAGGATAAAGAATATAATATAATCTATTACATATTCGATATTGGTAGGTTTATTGTTTAATTCTACATATTCAACAGATGCAATTGTGATTAATATAAATGCTAATATTAGCGAAATTAATGGCAGCCAAAAAATA
The DNA here is from genome assembly GCA_944323335.1 of Candidatus Gastranaerophilales bacterium. Lineage (GTDB taxonomy): Bacteria > Cyanobacteriota > Vampirovibrionia > Gastranaerophilales > Gastranaerophilaceae > Galligastranaerophilus. Next base: position 275 of record CALUSB010000037.1, on the reverse strand, counting down.
TAAAGCAAATTTATTAAAACAAAACAAATAAATTCTATATCAAAAATGTTGTAACGAAATTTCATTCGCTCATTCTAGCAGTTTAAAAGCCTGTCGTCAATTTGATTTTTTCTTTGTTTTTAGTGTTTTTATTGTATTTTCAATTATAAACAATATAAATGCCGTTAAATAAGCAAATGTAAAACCTGATAAACTTAAAATAATTGCAAATGCCATATTTTTCAGGTAAAGCAATGTTAGTACATCAATAATAACAGTAATTGCCAATATAAATA
>CALUSB010000036.1 GCA_944323335.1 Candidatus Gastranaerophilales bacterium | reverse complement strand
TATCGAGCGAGCATAGCGCGACCGCGCTTGGCGAGCGAAGATATATGCCATGGTGTGTGAGCCCGAGAGGGTTTTGCGAAGGCAAAAGCCTAAAGGGCGAAACCGTACCTATCGAGCGAGCATAGCGCGACCGCGCTTGGCGAGCGAAGATATATGCCATGGTGTGTGAGCCCGAGAGGGTTTTGCGAAGGCAAAAGCCTAAAGGGCGAAACCGTACCGCATTTTAGTCAAGCTCTTTTATATCCGAGTTAAAATTTTCCCTTAAAGTATCAAGATTTTCCTCAAAATCTACTTGAGTCATATCAAAGTCGGCAATTTCTTGTTTCATTTTTCTGTATTCTCTTCCGCTTAGTTCTTGTCTAAGTATTGTATCTATTTCTTCCCATTTTTTCTCGCTGTGTTCTCTGGCGCAGTCTGCTGCGGCACTAAAGCCTGAAGTCCCGTATTTTTCTTCATACAGTTCATCAGCTATTGTGCCGGGTTCGTCTTTATTCATACCATAGTGCGAAATGCTGGATTTACCCTCATAGAGTTTATCGTAGTTTTTTGACAGATAATACTTATAAAAAGGATTTATTTGGTCAAGAAATTGTGAAAAATATGAATAATCACCGGTTTTTAGTGTTTGATTTTCTTCAAGATTTGGATTTTCTATGTCTTCATTCCATATTTCATCTTTATTGTAATTTATCCAGTTTGTATGTGAGTAAAAATCTTGTATATTGTGTATTAACCTGCCAAAATCATAAAATGCCTGCTCGTAATACTCATCCTCATTAGAGTTAGCCTTAGCTGCCTCTATAAAATCATCAATTACTACTTCCTGAGCACTGTCCAAGAATTTTTTGCACTCTTCAAGGGAAGCTTTGTTAAAGTGTTGCGCACTCAGGTTGTAGCCATCTGTTACACCGGTAATTTCATCCCTGAGTTCGTCTGAGTCTATATTTCCCTTATCTATGTAGTTTATTGCATAACCGTTAAAGCTCTCGCCAAGAGCCTCATTTGTTATTGAGGTATGATATTTGCCAATCAAAATTTTACTCCCTATTCCTCTTGTATTAATAAAAACATTTTACGGGAGAAAATTGACAAAAAAGCGCCCCTTTAAAAGGGGCGCAAAAATTATTTTTTAAATAGTGACTCAAATCTCTTCATTGCTTCTTTGGTATTTTCTTGTGAACCAAATGAAGTTAAGCGGAAGAAACCTTCTCCGTTTTTGCCAAATCCTGAGCCCGGTGTTCCTACTACTTGAATTTTTTCTAACAAATAATCGAAAAATTCCCAAGATGTCATATTATTGGGACATTTTAGCCAGATGTAGGGTGAGTGCTTGCCGCCAACATGCCAGATGTTGCACTCTTTTAATGTTTGCGAGATTACTTTGGCATTTTCCTTGTAATAGTTTATGTTTTCTTTTATTTCTTTTTGTCCTTGCTCGCTAAATACTGCCTGCGCGCCTCTTTGAATAATATAAGGTACGCCGTTAAATTTTGTTGTTTGTCTTCTCAGCCAGAATTTATTTAGTTTATCAAGTTCTTTGGGAACTATTGTGTATCCGCAGCGAGTACCCGTAAAGCCTGCGGTTTTTGATAGAGAACAAAATTCAATAGCGCATTTTCTTGCTCCCTCAATTTCAAATATGCTCCTTGGCAGGTCATTGTCTGATATAAAGCATTCATAAGCTGCGTCATACAGGATAATTGCATCCATTGAAATGGCGTAATCAATCCATTGTTTAAGCTGTATCTTGTTATATGCTGCTCCTGTCGGGTTGTTTGGAGAGCAGATGTATATAATATCCGCTTTTACGTTTTTATCAGGCAGGGGTAAAAATTCATTTTCACTATTGGCATTTGCAAAAATAACTTTTCTGCCTGCCATTATATTTGTATCAACATAAACAGGGTAAACAGGGTCTGGCACAAGGACGGTATTATCTTTTGCAAAAAGGTCAAGTATGTTTCCAAGGTCACTTTTTGCACCGTCTGATATAAATATCTCATCAAGCTCAAGTTCAACATTGTGAGTTTTGTAATATTTTTGAACTGCTTCTCTTAAAAAATCATACCCTTGCTCAGGGCCATAGCCCCTAAAAGTTTCTTGTACTCCCATTTCATCTACCGCTTTGTGCATAGCGTCAACCACAGCCTTACACAGAGGCAATGTAACGTCGCCTATGCCAAGTCTTATGATTTTTTTATCAGGATTATTTTTGCTAAATTCATTTACTTTTTTTGCAACGGTTGAAAATAAGTAACTCTGTTCCAGATTTAAATAGTTCTCATTTATATTCATACTCTCTCCTTATCTTCTAAATTCCTGTTTTATTATAAATAAAAATTACAAATATCGCACTATAAAATAAAGGCAAAAGTTAAGGCTCATTGTAAGAATTAATGTAATCGCAACTACCGTGCGATTTTTCTTTAGTGCATAGGCAGTTACAAATACAGGAAAAAGCCACGCTTGCGGCACAAACCTTGCCCACCAGCATTCAGGATTTATAAAAATTGACAAAAATAAAAGTACAAGCACGGTCAGAAATTTTTTAAAATCTTTTTCTTTATATAAAAGTAATGTTGCAATCAGACTAAAGCTAAAAATTAATCCCCATAAAATCCCAAAACCACATACTCTTGTTTCATGATTCAGGTATTTTCCTTCGTTTTTTGTTATAGACAAGGGATTTTTTAAAATGACATCATTGTTGTTTGAGACTTGAGAATAAGTCGAGACAATGAATTTCCTGACCGTATTTTTGCCTCTTAATTTTTGCGGGACGTCTTTTTGCGGCAGAATTTCAACATTTTTTGAGCCAATCGGGTAGATAGGATTTTTGAACTTATAAAAATTAGTACATATCGGATTAAAGTTTATTATTACAAGCCCAAAGATTATAGATACAAGGCAGCATAAGGTATATTTTTTCTTCTCGCTTTTGCATACAAATAAATATCCGCCTGCTATTATAAAAAAAGTGTACACTATTGCGCTTAGCTTTATGCTCAAAAGCAAACATATAGCCATACATACAAAAGATAATTTTTCTATAGTTTTGTCTTTTAGCCAGATAATCAAGCCTGAGATTAAAATTATCACGCAGCAGGATAAGTTCCCGTCAACCATAAACGTCTGCATTTGTCCAAGGCAAATTGTATTGTAAACGCAAAGAAAAGACACAAGCCATTTAATTGCCGGTTTGTTTGTTGCTTCAAATTTTGTTAACGCGCTATATGTCATAAACATAGCGCATATGCTGAAAATAAAATTAAGTGATTTTGCTCCCCAGGCACTGTGTTTAGTAAATGTGTTTATTAACACTGACTCAATTATCCAGCTGCCTTTTGAAAAATATTTTATCCACTCATGCTCAGGTATAAAGGCTTTATTAATATCAAAAGGATTCCACCCCAGTGCAAGTTGTTTGACGGCAGGGATATGATACTTAACTCCGTCAAATGAGTAGTCTGTGCAACTGCTTGCAAAATAGAAAGAAAAATAAATAAAAATGGTGCATAATACAAGATACAAAAAGGTTTTGTATGGTGCTTTATTAAAAAATACTAACATTGCCCATGACATTAAAAAAGCACATATGTAATTTGCCAATGAAATATTAATGTCAAAGAAAAACAAAAAAGAGCTTACAAAAAGTATGGAAAATAAAAGTGCTAAAAGGGTTTGTGCGAAATTTTCAACTTTCATTTACTAAAACCTGTTTTGTAAGAACTTTTGCAATTATAACATATATGAGTTGTACTTATTTATCTTGTATTTTGCTGTGCTAAAATGTTTTTATGATTGAAAAGAAGTTTAAACTCGTATCTGACCATAAACCCGCAGGTGATCAGCCTAATGCCATTAATTCTTTGGTTAACGGTATAAATGACGGTATGCAAAATCAAACACTGCTTGGTGTAACGGGCAGCGGTAAGACTTTTACCATAGCAAATGTAATAGAAAAAGTTCAAAAGCCCACTCTTGTAATTGCCCACAATAAAACTCTTGCGGCGCAACTTTATAACGAATTTAAGGAACTATTCCCCGATAACGCGGTTGAGTATTTTATTTCATACTATGATTATTACCAGCCTGAGGCTTATATTCCAAGAACAGATACTTATATTGAAAAATCAGCCACCATAAACGATGAAATCGACCGTCTGCGGCATAATACAACAAGAAGTTTGTACGAGAGGAACGATGTTATAGTTGTAGCTTCAGTAAGCTGCATATATGGTTTAGGTTTGCCCGAGAATTATTTTAAAGGCTCAATAACTCTTAAGGTCGGTCAAGAAATTTCAAGGAGTGATTTGCTCTTGCACTTAGTATCAGTGCGATATGAGAGAAATGATGTAGAGCTTAAGCGTTCAACTTTTCGCGCGCGCGGTGACATTGTAGAGATTATGCCAAGTTATGAAAAAATCATAACAAGGGTTTATTTCTTTGGAGATGAGATAGAAAAAATATCAAGAATTGATTCTGTCACGGGCGAAGTTTTGGAAAATGTGCCTGAGACTGTTATATACCCTGCGGTGCACTACCTTGCCTACGATGATGATATGGAAGAGACAATAAGACTTATTAACCTTGAATTAAGGCAAAGATTAAATGAACTAAATGCCCAAAATAAACTCGTTGAGGCTCAAAGACTTGAGCAGAGAGTAAATTACGACATGGAGATGATTAAGGAGATGGGCTATTGCTCGGGTATTGAAAATTACTCAAGAATAATCGAGAGAAGAGCCCCGGGGACTGCTCCTGCCACGTTATTAGACTATTTTCCAAAAGATTTTTTGGTTGTAGTGGATGAATCACACGTTACACTGCCGCAGCTAAAAGGGATGTATTTTGGCGACCGCTCAAGAAAAGAAGTCCTTGTAGACTACGGTTTCAGGCTGCCTTGCGCAAAAGATAACAGACCGCTTACCTTTGATGAATTTTGGGGTAAGGTAGGGCAGAAAATATTTATCTCTGCTACCCCTGCTGATTTTGAAAAAGAGGTGTCAGAGCAAATAGTTGAACAAATTATTCGTCCGACAGGGCTTTTAGACCCTGAAATTGATGTTCGCCCGACACAAGGTCAGGTGCAGGATTTAATGCTTGAAATTAAAGAAGTGGCAAAGAAAAAAGAGCGTGTGCTTGTAACTACTCTGACTAAAAAAATGGCGGAAGATTTGACTCAATACCTTATTCAACAGGGTATAAAGGTAAGATATCTGCACAGCGGCGTGCAGTCGCTTGAGCGGGTTGAAATTTTAAGAGATTTGCGCCTTGGCGAGTTTGATGTACTTGTTGGTGTTAATCTTTTAAGGGAGGGGCTTGATATTCCCGAAGTTTCTCTTGTTGCAATACTTGATGCCGATAAGGAAGGGTTTTTGCGCTGCGAAACATCATTAATTCAAACAATCGGCAGAAGCGCAAGAAACGCGTCAGGACATGTTATTATGTATGCCGATAAAATAACAGATTCTATGCGTATTGCAATAGATGAAACAAACCGCAGAAGAAAATTGCAGGTGGAATTTAACAAAGAGCATAATATCACGCCTAAAACCATTAAAAAATCGATTGAAAATAACCTCTTAAGCCTTGTTGCAAGCTATAGAAGTTTAGAGGATATTGTAGCAGAGCAGATGAGCGAGTTTAATATTGATAAAAAAGACATACCAAAACTCTTAAATAAGCTTGAAAAAGATATGCATAAAGCAGCTAAAATACTTGATTTTGAGCGTGCGGCGCAAATTCGTGACCAGATTAAAAAGTTAAGAGATTTAGTTTAAAAAAGCCTCTTTTAAAGAGGCTTTTTGTTTAGTTATTTTTTAGGGCTTCGAGCACTTCGTTTAAGCAATCGAACAACTCTGCTCTCTCAATTTCACCCAGTTCCACAAGCGGGCGTCTTACGTAGTTTTCTATCATTTTTAATCTTGATAAAACCGCCTTAACGGGAACGGGATTCGGCGCCATAAAGAGCTTTTTAAACAGCGGGAAGAGCATCTGGTGCATGTTTCTTGCAGCTTTTACTTGACCTGATTTGTAGTTGTGAATCATAGATTTTATTTCTTCGCCGACAACATGAGAAGCAACTGAGATAACTCCGTGCGCTCCTAAAGATAACATCGGAAGTGTTAAACTGTCGTCTCCGCAGTATATTGCAAAGTCTTTAGGGCATTGGGCTTTAAGTTCGGATATTAAATCCAAATCAGAGTTGCTTTGCTTTAGTGCAACGATATTTGAATATTCTTTTGCAAGAAAAGCAACCGTCTGAGGCAACATGTTAACTCCTGTGCGAGACGGGATGTTGTACAGAATAATAGGTAAATCAGTGCTTCTTGCAATTGCTCCGAAGTGCTCAATCATACCTTGTTGATTGGGTTTGTTGTAGTATGGCACAACGGATAAAATGGCGTCAGCACCGAGACTTTGAACTTTTTTTGTTACATCAACTGCCGTGCGGGTAGAGTTTGAGCCTGCACCCATAATTACCTTGGCGTCTCCGCTAACTGTTGCTTTTACGGCATATAAAAGTTCATATTCTTCATCATGTGTTAAAGTTGGGCTCTCGCCTGTTGTACCTGCAACCAAAACGGCGTCAGAACCTGTATCAACTAAGTGTCTGCATAATTTTTCTACGGCAGGGTAGTCTATTTCTCTTTTTTCGTTAAACGGCGTAACCATGGCCGTTATAACTTCACCTGCGTCATATCTGATTGTCATACTTCTCTCCTTTAGTAAAGTCCCATTTCGATGACTTTTTGTGCAAGTCTTACAGTGTTAAGGGCTGCACCTATTCTTAGGTTATCTGCTACGCAGAAGAAATCAATACCGTTGTCAAAAGCGATTGATTTTCTTATCCTGCCGACAAATACAGGGTCTTTGCCTGCTGCATCTTTTGGGGTCGGATATGCAAAATGTTCAGGGTCATCTATAACATTTACACCGTATGCATTTTTCAAAATTTCTCTTGTTTTGGCTGCGTCTATAGGTTTTTCAAATTCAACGCTGACGGCTTCCGAGTGACCTATGTAAACAGGAACTCTTACTGCAGTACAAGAAATGGGAACGGATTTATCCAAGTGAAGAATTTTTCTTGTTTCATTTGTAACTTTCATTTCTTCTTTTGTATAGCCGTTTTCGCAGAACATGTCAATTTGAGGTATTACATTAAAGCCTATTTCATGTTTAAAAGCTTTATTGTCAAAAGGCATACCGATAAGGTTTGTTTTTGTATTGTCTGTTAACTCTTGAATCGCAGCAAGTCCTGCACCTGATACAGCCTGATAGGTCGATACAATAAGTCTTTTAATTTTTGCATAATCATCGAGAGGCTTAAGAGCGAGCATAAGCTGAGAAGTTGAGCAGTTCGGGTTTGCAATTATACCTTTGTGCTTTCTTAAATCTTCATCGTTTACGCCTGCAATAACAAGCGGTACGTCTTCTTCCATACGAAAAGCGCTTGAGTTATCAATGTAAACGGCACCTCTCTTAACGGCTTCAGGAGCAAGTGCTAAGCTTGTTGAGCCGCCTGCTGAAGCTAAAACCACATTTACACCTTCAAAAACATCAGGTGTTGCTTCGATTATTGTATATTCTTTTCCTTTGAATTCTATTTTATTGCCTGCTGAACGCTTGGATGCCAAGAACTTTATTTCATTAAATTCCACATTGTTTTCTGCAAGTATGCCGAGGATTTCTCTTCCAACTACACCTGAAGCACCTAATACGGCAATGTTTGGTTTTTTGTTTGTCATAAAATGTTCTCCAATCCATACATGAAATTATTATTTTTTGCAACGTAATTTACAGCCATTATAACTCCGCCCATATAACATTCACGGTTAATGGAGTCATGTCTTATTTTTAGTGTTTGACCCATAGAGCCAAAAACTACTTCCTGGGATGCCACAAAGCCCGGCATGCGAATAGCATGGATGCTTATATTTGCAGCATCAAAATTGCCTCCGCGAGCCCCCTTGATAAGTTCAACTTCGTCGGCATTTCCTGTTTTAAAGTTTGAATTTACTTGTGCCATAAGCTCTGCAGTTTTTACCGCAGTACCTGACGGAGCATCTTTCTTTTGATTATGGTGAAATTCAAGAATTTCAGCGTTATTAAAATACTTTGCGGCCATTTGTGCAAACTTCATCATAAGAATAGCGCCTGTCGAGAAGTTTGGCGCAACAAAGCAGCCTGTATTTTTTTCTTTGCAAAGTGATTCTATTTCATTTAACTGTTCTTTGGATAAGCCTGTTGTGCCTATGACTGACTTAACGCCAAGGCTAAGGTATAGTTTAATATTTTCAAAAATTGTATCAGGCTGAGTAAAATCAATAGCGACATCAGGTTTGTGAAGCTCAAAAGCAGCTTTTATGTCGCTTTCAACAGTAATATCTTCGTATACATTGCAGCCTGTATTATATTTATCTATAGCACAGACAAGCTCAAGGTTTTTATCGGCTATTACTGCCTTTACAACCTCTTGTCCCATTTTGCCCAGTGCCCCTACAACGGCAATTTTAATTGTCATAAATTTCTCCGTTAAATGATGTATTTTTGTTCAATGATTATCCCATAAAATCCCCATGATTTCAAGAAAATAAAATATAAAATAAAATTTTTAAAACTTTACAAACCGCCTCTTTTGCTTGACTTTCTTGCGTTTTTAGCTCATAATATGCGCGTTGTATTTCAAAAGTACGGGTTGTTTATTTAAAGAGAATAGGAGAACTGATGAAAAAGATTCAAAAACTTTTTGCAGCTTCTATACTTACCTTGGCATTTGCTACCGGTGCTGTTTTTGCGCATCCTTGCAAAGAAGGTAAAATTGAAGCTTACGCTCACCCAAGCCTTATGAACGCCGAAGCGCAAACTCAAGTAGACGGCAACAAGGTTTATCAGGTAGGCGGAAAAATCTACAAGACAAAAAACAGAATCGGTATCAAAAACAAAGATTCTGCATATGTTGATTCATGGGCAAGAGATGTCCTTTCTTTAATTAAGGAAAGAAGCGGCGGAGAGTTGTTCAATCCTAAGATGCCTATTCTTCGTTCAGAAATGGCGGTTGTACTCTCTGAAGGTTTTGACATTAAGCCGGTAGGCAAAACAAAAAAATATACTGACGTTGCTCAAAATTACTGGGCAAATGAGTGGATTGCAAGGGCAACCGACGCTAATGTTATGATTGGTTATCCCGATAAAAAATTCAGACCTGACCAACCTATAACAAAGGCTGAAGTATTTGCGGTTATTGCTCAATTAATTGATGTACCGATTGACAGAAGTCTTTTAGTACCTGAATTTAACGGCAAAACAATTGAATACATCCCATCTTGGGCAATAGCTCCGACCAAAGAAGTTGTTAAATCAGAACTTCTTGACCAAGTTCCTGACCCAAAAAGGGTTAATGATGATATGTATTTATCAAAAGAACAGGTTGCTTATTTAATCGGAACTTTAAGAACAAACTTTGCAATTGCTAATTCTAAAATTGCAAAAGATAAAAATGCTCCCGATTGTGTAAAAGCATACAAACCTGTTTACTTAAATGTTAAACTGGCAGACAGAATAAGCGCAAAAACTTCTAACATCGGGCAAAAATTTGCCGCTGTTACAACAAAAGAAGTTGAAATCAACAACAACGTATTCCCTGCAGGTTCAAAAGTAAAAGGTGAAGTTGTAGCGGTTAAAAGACCCGGTCTTAAAAACCCCGGATTTATTAAAGTTAAATTCTTAGAAATCAAAAACGGCGACTGCGTTGTAGAATTTCCTAAGAACATAACGGAAGCTCAAGCAGCTCAGATTAAAAATCCTAACTTCATAGCAAGACTTCTTGGTGCTCCTTTCTCAGCTGCAGCAAGAATAATAGGTGTTTCAGGCAGAACTGTTGGTAGCGGTGTTAACATTGCTGCAAACGGTGTGGAAGAAATCGGTGATGAACTCTCTGACGCTTTCGTTGATACGCTATGCTTACAACCTGTAGCAGGTGTTAAGAGATTTGGAAGCTCATTTATTACACTTGGCAAAGGCATCTATGATACTTGCAAAAATATCATTAGCGGTGTATTTGGTGTAATTTATGAAATTGGCGACGAAGTTGTTTACTTAATCGTTCCAAGCTTATCTAACGCTTCAAGCCTTAACCCCGGTGAAGAGCTGTTAATCATATTCTAGTAATATGACATAAGTTTGACGGCGGATGAAATATTATCCGCCGTTTTTAATTGAAAATTTTTTTAAAAAATTAAAGCTTATAACCTGCTTCAAAAGAGTCAATGTTTCTTTTTAAAAATGCGGGGTTTTTCTTTTTTGAAACAAATTCAAGAGCACTTAGCGCGCTTTCTTTTTTAATTATTTGTGTTTTATTTACAAAATAGCCAAAAGTAACAATGTTTAAAAGCCCGCCCTCAATACTCTGAGCACAGTCGCCGAGTTTTACCATAAGGTAATTTACATCTTCTCTTGAGGGAGCTTTTTCAATTATTGAAGAGTTTCCGATAACAAGAGCGCCTTTTGCCATTGTTTTTTCAAATTTTTCCATGGCTTTGTCGTTTAAAAATATGCCATAATCCGCGTTATCAATAATAGGGGAGGCAATTTCATTGTCTGAAATTTTAACCGAGCAGTTTGCATGTCCGCCTCTCATCTCTGCGCCGTATGAGGGAATCCAGGTGGTATTTTTACCCTCTATCATTGCAGCTTGAGCCAAGGTTGTGCCGAAAAAAAGTACTCCCTGACCGCCGTATCCTGCTATTATTATGCTTTTTTCCATATTTTCTATGCCATGCTTTCCGTAAAATCTTTAAAAATTCCAAGTTTATGGACTTTTGTTACTTCGTTTTTAATGTATTCTAATGCCTGAACGGGCTTTAGTTTCCAGCCTGTGGGGCATGCTGCAATAACTTCTACAAATGCAAAGCCCAGCCCTTTTATCTGGCATTCAAACGCTTTTTTAATAGCTGCTTTTGCTTTTATTATGCTTTGGGGTGAAAATATTGCCACCCTTGCAACAAAAGCAGCTCCGTCGCAGTTTGAAATCATTTCGGATATTTTAGCGGGGTAGCCTGAAATTTTAGGGTCTCTGCCGTTTTTAGTTGTTGCGGTAACTTGCCCTAAAATGCTTGTAGCACTCGCTTGACCGCCTGTCATACCGAAGTTTGTGTTATTAACGCATATTGTTGTGATATTCTCGCCGCGAAGAGCGGTGTGTATAAGTTCGTTAAAACCTATTGTGGCAGCGTCGCCGTCACCTTGGTAGGTAAATACTATCTTGTCCGGCTTAGAGCGTTTAACGCCTGTTGCAACACAAGGCGCTCTGCCGTGGTCAGCGCCTACGATATCGAGGTTGTAGAACTTATCAAGGTTTATGGAACAGCCTACAGATGCCGTGGCTATTGTTTTTGTATGTATTTTAAGTTCTTCAAGGACTTCTGCTATAAGTCTTAGTACAACACCGTGCCCGCATCCTGCGCAGAAGGGGTAGTTATAATTTTTCTTGTAAGGCTCGGGCCTTTTAAATACTTGCTGCAAAGTTTGTTCCATATTGTTTCTCTTTTGATAGTTCTAAAATCTTATTGTAAATTTCCGATGAATTAATTATTGCACCGCCTGTCTTTCCAAAGAATTTAACGGGTACTGAGCCGTTTAGTGCAATTTTTACATCTTGAATCATCTGCCCCATATTAAGTTCAATATCAAGAACGCATTTGGCATTTTTTGCCGCTGCAAAAAGTTCTTTTGAGGGGAACGGCCACAGGGTAATTGGTCTGAACAGTCCGACTTTAATGCCTTTTTCTCTGGCTGCGTTAACTGCTGATTTTGCAACACGAGCTACCGTTCCAAAGGCCGTAATTATTATGTCGGCATCATCGCAGAGATAGTTTTCATACATCACCTCTTTTTCTTCGATTTGGGCGTATTTTTTAAATATTCTATGGTTCAGTCTCTCCAGTATATCATCGCCCATATGAAGTGACATAAGGCTTCTGCCGTCTCTTTTTTGCGCGCCTTTTCCTGTACCGTCAAGCGCCCATTCATCGGTATTAACCGTGCTAAAAGCATTGCCCTCGGGCATTTCAACAGGCTCCATCATTTGCCCTAAAATACCGTCAGCAAGGAGCATGGTGGGGTTTCTGTATTTCATTGCAAGGTAGAATGATTTTTGTGTTAAAAGTACGGCCTCGCTAATTGTTGAGGGGGCAAGGACAATTGTCCTGTAGTCGCCGTTTCCGCCGCCCTTAACCGATTGGAAGTAATCTGCTTGAGATGGTGTAATATCCCCTAATCCGGGGCCTGCGCGCATAACGCTTATTATTACTCCGGGGATTTCAGCGGTCGCCATGGATGAAATAGCCTCTTGCATAAGCGCTATAGCACAGCTTGATGATGATGTCATTGCAAGAGTTCCGGTTGAACCTGCACCAATTAACATATTAACGGCTGCAAGTTCGCTCTCGGCACTTATATACGTTCTGCCGATTTCAATCATTTTGGAGCTCATATACTCGCCTATTTCATTTTGAGGAGTAATAGGATAGCCAAAATAACACTGACAACCTGCATTTATCGCAGCCTGTGCTATGGCTTCATTCCCCTTCATTAAAATTTTTGACATTTTATATCCGCTTATTTTAATACTTCATATATTGCCATATCAGGGCAACTCATTGCACAAAGTGCACATCCGAGACACTCATTGTTTTTATCAACAAATTCAACATATTTATTGCCGGCATGGTTTACATGCTCGCTATTAAGCTTTATAAGCCCCTTTGGACATACGCTTGCGCAAATCATGCAGCTTTTACATTTTTCTTTGTCTATTTTTATCTCGGACATACCTATATCTTAGCACTTCATAAAAAAATAACATTAAAAAAAATATATTTTAACAATTGCTTAATACTTACAGTTGCACCCTGCCTTCAAGGGCTTTTACAAGAGTCATTTCATCGGCGTATTCAAGCTCGCAGCCTAAAGGTAAGCCGAAAGCTATGCGAGAAACCTTAATGTCAAAAGGTTTCAGTAATTTTGTCAAATAAAGACTTGTCGCTTCGCCCTCAACCGATGGATTAAGCGCAAGAATTACTTCTTTTATGTCATTGTCATGTACTCTTTTTAAAAGCTCTCTTACTCTGATGTCATCAGGTCCTATGCCGTCAATTGGCGAGATAAGCCCCTGTAAGACATGGTATAAACCTTTGTATTCGCTGGTTTTTTCTATTGCTATAAGGTCTTTTGTTTCAGAAACTACGCATATAACGCTTTTATCCCTTTGCGGGTTTGAACAAATCTCGCATGGGCTCTGTGATGTCATGTTAAAACACACTTCGCAGTATGAAATTGTACTTTTTGCCTCAATCATTGTCTGGGCAAATTTTTCAACTTCATACTCGGGCATTTTAACAAGGTGCAAGGCAAGCCTCTGTGCGGTTTTTGGCCCTATTGAGGGAAGCTTTTGAAAGCATTCTATAAGTTTTGCCAGCGGTTTTGTGTATTCCATTAGAATAATCCCGGAATGCTGATACCGCCTGTAATTGCTTTCATTTTTGTTTCCATCTGAGCAGTAGCTTTATCTGTTGCAGATGTTATTGCTTCAATTATTAAATCCTCTAGCATCTCTAAAGTGTCAGAATCAACAGATTCAGGGTTTTCGGGATTAATTGCCTCGGGTTTTAATTTAATGCTTTTAAATTTGCCTTGGCCGTTGCAGGTAACTTCAACTGCACCTGAGGCGCTTTGACCCGTTATTTCTATATTTGCAAGCTCATCTTGAGTTTCTTTAAACTTCTTTTGCATTTTTTGAGCTTGTTGCATCATTTGTATCATATTCATTTGTTTTCTCCCCTTAAATATTAATATGGTATTATTATTTTATGAAAAGAATAACATATCTGCAACATTCTTTACATGGCGGCAAAGTTTCTCGCTGGCCTCAGGAAGTTATGCCTCTAAACGTGCATATCGCGGATTACAGGTGGTATAAGTCTAAAGGTTCTCATGAGGCTTATAAATATAAACAGATGGTTAAAGACGCACTGGACGCATGGACAAGTGCATCTGGCGGTATTGTATCTTTTAATGTTGTTCAAAATCTGTACGATTCAAACATAAATTTAGAATGGAAGCGTGTTGAGAGAAAATCTCTGGGCAATTGTCATTTTAATTTTGATAAAATGGGCAGATACTATAGTGCTGAGGTGCAAATTGGCCTCTCTGACGGTATTATCCATCATAAATATATGGATGAAGCAGAGGTCTATCACACAATTGTCCATGAAATAGGTCATGCCTTAGGGCTTGGGCACTCTCCTTTTAAGGGAGATATTATGTATGTGCCTCATCAATACGGCGTTACAAATATTTCTCAAAACGATGTTTTGACCCTTTTATGGCTGTATCGTTTTGATATAGGACTTAGTGAAAAAGAAATTTTAGCCAAGTACCCTAATATTGCAGCAAGCGATGTTGATGCGCTTATAGCAGAACTTAGTGCGAAGAAAAGCGGTTTTCAAAATACTTTGGAAAATATTCCGACACTAAATAATAAAGACTTGATACAAGAAACGCAAAATATAGCAGAACTTAAGAAATATTTGCTTGAACTTAACAATATAAAAATAAACTACAGGGCGCCCGAAAATAAAAATAAACCCCCTGAAAAATAGGGGGCATAAAGCAATCAGAAGAGTTGAGGATTTACATATATAACTATAGAGCTTTTAAGATTGTATTTAATTAGCATAAAATCTAATATTTTGACGTTTTACAAAAAGTTTTTATTACCCTTTTGTGCTATAATTTCCTCTAAAAGGTTGTGAGGTTTAATATGAGATTTGACGGCAGGGAAAATAACCAAATAAGAGAAGTTAAGTTTACAAAAAACTACGTAAAACACGCTAAAGGCTCGGTTTTAGTTGAATTTGGCGACACAAAAGTACTTGTTTGCGCAAGCGTTGAAGAAGGTAAGCCAAAATGGATGCCAAAAGACGAAAAAAGAGGCTGGGTGACGGCAGAATACTCTCTTTTGCCTGCTTCAACAAATGTCAGATGTCAAAGAGAACGCACAAAATTATCGGGCAGAACTCAAGAAATTCAAAGGCTTATAGGTAGAAGCTTAAGAGCGTGTGTTGACCTTGAAAAACTTGGCGAGAGAACGGTAACAATTGACGCTGATGTAATTCAAGCTGACGGCGGCACGAGAGTAGCCTCAATTTGCGGCGGTTATGTTGCACTGTGTGAAATGGTTAAAAATCTAATGAGCGAGGGCTTGCTTTTAGAAGACCCGATAATTGTGCCTATTGCTGCAATTTCAGCAGGAATTGTAGATAATGAAGTTGTAGTTGACCTGTGCTATGAAGAAGATTCTAATGCTCAGGCTGATTCAAATATAGTTTTAACAAAAAGCGGCAAGATAATTGAGTTTCAATCAACTGCAGAGGGTGAGCCTTTTGATAAAGAGCAATTGGATAAGATTTTTGCTTATGCAAAAAATGCTATAGATAAAATAATAGCAATGTATTAAACAGGAATTTTAAAGGTAAAAATTACTGTTTGATTGTCCGCATTTTTGGCGCTTATTGTTCCCTTGTGGGCTTCAATTATCTTTTTAGATATGTATAAACCAAGCCCGCTGCCTCTTAGTTTGCGTTTTTTGCTTTCTGTTTCATACATTTTAAAAACATCATCAGTGTTTTTAAACTCAATTTTTCCCTCGTTTATTATCTCGACGCTTATAAAGTCGTTTTCTTTTTTTATTATTATTTCTATTAAACTGTTTGTGCTTGAGTATTTAGAAGCGTTTGATAGAAGGTTTATTAGAACTCTTCTTATTTCAATTTCATCATATGTTGCAAAAATCTCATTCGGGCAGGAAATTTTTAGGGTTTGATTTTTTTCTTTGAACATATAACTAATGCTCTTTATTGCAAAATCAAGGGATTCTGCCATGCTTCGATTTGTTTTTTCAAGTTTTAGTCTGTCATGCTGGATTTTAAAATTTGATAAAACATTTAAAATTACATCTCTCATGTAGATATTTGATGTCATTAAGTGCTTTAGAATATCTAAGTGCATATCGTCATAGTGATATTTTTCATCGCTTATTATAATGTTTAGCGCATTTATTTGAGAATAAACTGACGATTTTAGGTCATGGGCAAGATTTTCAATAAAATTTTCCCTTTGTGCGATAGATAATGGAGATGCGGAATTTAGCGCATTTTCAGCGGTTGTCATTTTTTTGCTTTCATATGTAACTATAATTTATATGTTATCTTTTAACAAAATTAAGCAAATAAGACATTTGGGTTATTTTTATTTTTTAACATTTCTTAACTTTGGGTCAATTTTTGTGGATAAAAATACTTTAAATATACATAAGGTTAGGTTAATTATTGTATTTAGGTTAGGCAAGATGGGTTTAAAAAGTTTTATTCAACAAGTTTCTGCATTACTTTTTTCTACAGAATGCAATATCAACACAAAGTTCAGATTTAGCCAAAGCGAGATTAATGAAATTTTGGCAAATGCTGATAGTGATAATGTTAAGTATTTTGAAAGCCTTGCAAAAATTAAGGAACTGAGTGCATTTGACGTAAGTTACCTGATGTCAAAAGTAAAACTTGATGATAGAAAAATAAGCTTGATTTCATCTGCGTGCAAAATGTTTGATGAAAAAGAATTTTGCGCACTTGGTCAAACTTTTAGTGATTTTATTTTTAGAGTCAGCGCAAATATTAACCTTTTAAACGAATCAAATCTTGATGTATTTAAAGAATTGGTCCAATGTAAAAATGAACTGTATGATTTTTCAAAAGCGCTTAAAAATCCTGTAAAAGCAAGACACCAAAGACATAGCAGCAAATGCGCCTATGCTTTTGAAAATGTTTTTGTACAATAATTGGTAAATTTTAAGTTGAATAAAAAAGTTTTTTTGTTATATAATTATCACATCGCGTTTTGCGCGGTGTGATTTTGACAGTTAAATATTTTTTCGGGATGTAGCGCACCCGAGCAAAGCGAATTTTAGTGCGACTGCACTTAAATGAGCAAGGCGAGGGCTCTGGTGTGTGAAGTGCGATGTCAGCAAAGCGGAGAGCCTTGGTGACAAGCATGTAACCGTACCTTTTTTGATAGTTAAATATAATTTCGGGATGTAGCGCACGTTTTGCGCAAAGCGCGAAACAAAAGGTATAAAATACCAAGCTGCGTCCACAACATT
>CALUSB010000035.1 GCA_944323335.1 Candidatus Gastranaerophilales bacterium | reverse complement strand
AATCCCTCACTTAGTACAGGTAGTAGAATAGAAAGTAAAGGTATATAAATGATAACATTAGAAGATTTAAAACCGGCTGAAGGTTCGGTATCCAAATCTAAAAGAGTAGGTCGCGGACGCTCATCAGGTCATGGTAAAACATCTTGCCGCGGTCACAACGGTGAAGGTCAAAGGTCAGGCAGAAGCTCAAAAAGAGGTTTTGAAGGCGGACAAATGCCATCTTACCGTCAAATGCCTAAATTAAAAGGTTTCAAAAACAGATTTGCTCTTAAAACTGCAGAAGTTAATGTTGCAGATTTAGAAGCAATGAGCGTTGATACAATCGATTTAGCTTATTTAATCGAAAATAAAAAAGCTCACCCCTCTTGTGTAGTATTAAGAGTACTCGGCAACGGTGAACTTAAAAAAGCAGTTACGGTTAAAGCTACATACTTTACACCATCTGCAAAAGAAAAAATTGAAAAAGCAGGCGGAAAGGTTGAATTAGTTTAATGCAACAACAAATAAACAACCAGCAAATGCTGGAGAGTTTAGTAGCAAATCTTAGAGCGAGCGGTTTAAAGCAAAAGTTGATTTTCACTTTTGCGATAATCGCTCTGTTCAGGTTTGGTGCACAGTTACCGATTTACGGTATAAATAATGAAGTATTTCAGGCAATGGCTGCAGGGAATAACATGATAGGTTTCCTTGATTTATTCTCAGGCGGTGCTTTGGGTAAAGTCTCAATTTTTGCCTTAGGTATCGGGCCATACATTACCGCATCAATCATTATGCAATTGTTGGCGGTAATTATACCTTATCTTGAAAAACTTCAAAAAGAAGAGGGTGAAGCAGGCAGAAGAAAAATCCAGCAGCTGACAAGGCAATTTACCGTTGTACTTGCACTGTTTCAGTCTTTTGTTTTTGTAACTATTTTATCAAAGCTTCCTAACTCTATTATGCACACTGTACACCCTGTACTCTTTTTCTTGGGGTCTATGGCAGCGCTTACCGCAGGTTCTGTTTTTGTAATGTGGCTAGCTGAATTGATTACGGAAAAAGGCGTAGGTAACGGCGGTTCTTTAATTATCTTTATCGGCATCATATCAGGTATACCTTTGTATGCCTCGAGAACGGCTACTCTTGTTTCTCAAGACCCTGCACTGCAGCTTGGTTTACTTGGTTTGCTTGCTATATTTGTTGCAACTATTATATTTATCATAGTATTTCAAGATGCCGTAAGAAAAGTTCCTATTGTTAGCGCAAGACGCCAGGTGGGAAATAAGGTTTATGGCGGAGCAAATACCAATATTCCATTTAAACTCAATCCGGGCGGTGTTATGCCGATTATCTTTGCGGTAGCAATACTTTTGTTCCCCGCAACGATATTAAGTTTTGTACAACAAATGAAAATTCCCGAGGGCGTATTAAGGAATGTATTTGAGCAGATGAGTTTGTTCTTAAGTCCGTCATCTCTTAGCTACTATATAATTTATTTCCTATTGATTGTGGCTTTGACATTCTTTTATGCCTCAATTATTCCAAGTATGCAGCCAAAAGAAATTGCAAATAATCTTAAAAAATACGGCTCTGCAATCCCCGGTGTAAAACCCGGCAAACCCACGGCGGATAAGCTTGATGAGATTTTAAGCAGAACGATATTTATAGGTGCGATTTCTTTAGGTATCATAGCTCTTGTGCCTACCGTTGCAAGTAAAATTACAAATATCACTACAATGCAAGGTTTAGGGGCTACTTCTTTAATCATCATGGTTGGTGTTGCGCTTGATTTCATTAATCAAATCAAAACACACATGTTGGCTAAAAATTATGAAAGTTTTCTTCAACAGTAAGGATAGATAGAAAATGAAAAAAGTATTTATATTTCTTGGCCCTCCCGGATGCGGCAAAGGTACGCAGACATCAAGATTGTCTCAAAAACTTGATATACCGCATGTGGATACAGGTTCGCTTTTAAGAAAAAACATCCAAGACAACACTCCTTTTGGCATAGAAGCAAAAAGCTATATAGACAAAGGTCAGCTTGTGCCGATTGAGGTTGTACAAAATGTTATAAAAGACCGCATTAAAAGAGATGATTGCAAAGACGGTTTCATCCTTGACGGTTTCCCCCGCTCTGTTGAGCAGGCAGACGCGCTAAAGGATATTTTAAAAGAGGTTACAAACTTTAACCTTAAAAATGATGCGCTTGCAATTTATTTTGATATTGCAAATGATGTCTTGGTTCAAAGGCTTGTAAACAGGCGCTCTTGCCCTAAGTGCGGTATGATATATAACCTTTTGAGTTCTCCTCCGAAGTTAATGAACTATTGTGATATTTGCGACACTCAGCTTGTTCAAAGAAAAGATGACAACGAAGAGACGGCAAAATTAAGGTTTGAAACATACGAAAAAGAAACAAAACCGCTTCTTGAATACTTTGACAATGAAGGCATTTTGGAAGAAATAAATGCCGATGCTCCGATAGGAGATGTTTGGGAAAGTATTAAAGAAATAGTTTTTGAAGAAGATTAGGAAAATAAATTGATAACAAGAAAATCTCGTGAAGAATTGAAGTTAATGCGCCATGCAGGTTCAATCGTGGCGCTTGTGCATCAGGAAATGAAAAAAGCCGTGTGCGAAGGGATTTCAACATATGAGCTTGATATGATTGCACAAAAAATAATAAAAGATAACAAGGCTATACCTACGTTTTTAGGTTATCATGGTTTTCCCGCTTCAATTTGCACCTCAATTAACGAGCAGGTAGTTCACGGCATTCCCTCAAAAGATGTTATTTTAAAAGCAGGTGACATTGTATCAATTGATGTCGGTGCAACATTTAGAGGCATGGTGGGCGATGGTGCCTGGACTTATCCTGTAGGTGAAATTACGGACGATAAAAAAATGCTGCTTGAGACGACAGAAAAATCCCTTATGGCAGGGGTTGCAAGAATGATGAACGGCAATCTGCTTGAAGAGGTTTCGGCAGCCATTGAAGATGTAGCTTTATCAAAAGGTCTTGGCATAGTTCGCCAGTATGGCGGCCATGGTGTAGGCAGAAGTATGCATGAAGACCCGTTTGTTTTTAACTACAGAACAGGCAACAGAACACTTTTAAAAACAGGCATGACAATAGCTATTGAGCCGATGTTGAACTTGGGCAAAGACGATGTTTATGTTCTTGATGACGATTGGACGGTTGTAACGGCTGATGAAAAAGCGTCTGCTCACTTTGAACATACGGTGCTTGTAGGTGAGGACGGGCCTGAAATTTTAACAAAATTAAGTTAAATATTTTATAGGCATTTTATCTGCAATTGAGCAAATTCTTTTTAAATATTCGTTTTTATCTCTAAAATCAACTGTTGCGTTTGTTTGTTTTTCAAGCGAGAGATATTGTATTTTTATGTTTTGAGTGTTAAATATTTCTGACGCACAATAAAGATAAACAACGCTCTGGAGCTCTTCTTGGGGGTTTTGAGGGATGTTTTTTGATTTCCAATCAAAAATTATATAACCGTCATTATCCTTATAAATAGCGTCAAATCTGCCTGTAAGGTAAAAATTAAATTTATCTCCCTTAACTTTTACAAGGAAACCTTCTTCTGTTTTTATAAATTTTTCTTTTTGGCTAAAAATATCCAGTTTAAGCACATTTTGAAGTATTTCTTTTTCTTTTTGCTCCAGTGAGTTATAGATTTTATCCATATTAAACCCTCTTAAATAGTAGCAAATAAAGCCATGCAGCCTCTCGCCCATTTTAGCGGGTTCATTTTTGTTTAGAAAATCTAAGTGCAAAATGTATTTGTTAATAAATTCCTGCTCGTTTTTTTCAAGCAATTTTAGAGAATTTACGCTAAATGTGTTCATTTATTCCTCCTTGCTCAAAAATCTCACAGGGTTTTTGTTCTTTAGTTTTATTATACATTTTAAAATTCTTGGCACAGGTCATATAGAGTTTAATTTTTGCCCTTGTAACTCCAACGTAGAGCAGCCTGAAGTTTTCCTCAAGTATTTCCTGCTTTAGTTCATCCGGAGTTTTAGGGGTTGATTTTACCGATTGAATAAACTCGGTATTTTTCTTTAGTTTAATATCATCTATTTTTAGCCCCAAGTTGTCAGATGATAATTCAGGTATAAAAACAAAGTCAAACTCGTCCCCTTTTGACTTGTGCAGGGTCATAATGTTTATGATGCCATCTTCCTTATTTTCTTCTTCTTGAAAGAATTTTACGCTTTTATTCACTCTTTGAGAAATATCGTTCATTCTTTTTACAGTGTCTTCAAAGTTTTTTGTATTTTTGTAGATATTATCAACAATTGAGTAGAGCATAGCTATATTTGCAGCTTCAAGAGAGTTTTTGAAGTAAAAATCTCCAATCTCAAGCACAAGCTCCATAGGTGTTGCGCTGCTATTTAAAAGAAAATACCTTAAATCCCACCAGATTTGATATTTTGAACCTTTTGAAGATAGAAAATCATTCGTATTTATAAAATTTAAAATCTCATAATCGTTTTTATAAACAGGCATTTCAAGAAGTGTTTTTAGGCTGTTTTGGAGATTTTTTTTGTTTTTAAAATCGCATATAAAATTAAAAATCGCAAGAGTTACTCTAAAAGCCAAATTTGAATTGTATGTGTCGATGTTTTTTTGAGTTTTTATGGCGCAGCTTTCAAGAAAATCTGCCCATATGCCTATGGCCCTGTTGCTTCTTAAAAGCACGCCAATATTTTTTTTTGGGTATTTGTTTTTTATTTCTTTAATTTTATTTGCCACAAAAGTTTTTTCATCATTTTCGTTTTCAAAAAGCTTAAGCTCAACCGCATCTGGGTTAGTCGGGTTTTTGCCCTCAACAGGCTCCATTTTTATCTCATAAAAGGCGCTCGGGGCTGATTTTAGAGCGTTTTTAACAACATTGTTTGCAAAATCAATTATCCTTACTCCGCAGCGCTGGGATTTGTTCATCTCGACATTGTAATTTTCTTTTATGAATTTTTTAAATCCTTTTACATCAGAGTTGGAAAAAGTCGCGGTAATTGCCTGATTAACGTCCCCGCACCTTATTACATTGCCCCATTTTGCGCCTAAAAGCCCGATAAGCTCCTGCTGCACGGGCGAAGAGTCTTGTGCTTCATCTTCTATTATTACCCTTGCGAGATTTTGGTAGTATTCAAGCACGTTTTTGTTTTCTTTTAAGAGTTTTAGCGCATAGATTAATAAGTCATCGTAGTCAAGGAGGTTATTTTCCCTCATTTCTTTTTGATAAATTTCATAAACTCTTTTAAAACTCGGGCTTTTTACCTTTTTTATATTAGAGGATAAATCGTTTTTAAAATCACTCAGTGCTCTTTCGTACAACTCTGTTTTGTCGTATTCAAGGCCTGATTCCATTATGGCTTTTGTAAGTATTTCTCTTCTTTTTGCTTCATCGGTAATTTCAAAATCGTTATCCAGATTTACAAAGGTGTAGTTATTATTTTCTTTTAAAATTCTAAGCGCCAGCCCGTGGATGGTTGATATTTGAGGCATCTCTAACATATCAGGGTAGTTTTGTTTTATTCTTTCTCTAAAATTTCTTGCGGCAGATTCCATAAAAGTCAACACAAAAATATTTTCGCTTTTAAGCTCGGGTATAATTTCTCCCTCTAGCAGCTTTAGTATAAGGGCAAGCATAATGGTAGTTTTGCCTGAGCCTGCTACGGCACTTACTGCCATTTTGCCGCTTTTGTACTCCAGTACTGCCTTCTGGTCATCTCGAGGTGTAATTTTTTGAGGGGGATTTTGTTTTGTTGTGCTGCCAAGGGTAAAAAATCTGTCAATAGCGCCAAAGTTTTCCACTCCAAGAGTGTCATATATGCTTGAATAAATGTATATTTTTTCATTAGCGCATAAAAAGAGCTTATATATTATTCTTGCCGTTCTATCAAGCGTAAGCTCAATGTTGTCGTTTAGTTCAAATGTATTTTTATCCCAGCTTTTCTGAAAAACCCAGGAGTTATATAGCATACCTATGTCTTGTTTTATCCAGTTTGAATTAGAGCAGTCAATTAAAAATAAATGTTTTGTACATATTTCGTTATCAATGAGTTTTTGTGCAGTTGATACAATAATACTATCTTGCGGTATTTCATCTTCACTTAGGGGATTTTCTGAAATTATTGTATTTTCAAGCTGCTCAATGAGCTTTATTTTTTCAAAATTATCCTTAAACACGCTCTCAAAATCGCTTATCTGCTTTGCAAGCTTGTTTAATTTTAAAATTGCGGTTTGATTGTTTGCGCCTTTGGTAATGTATTTGTTGCATATTTCATACAACTGCACGCTTAGGGGCTGTTTTTTTAGCGGTTCAACAAAATCCAAAAATTCTTTTATTTTCTCATCTTCAAGATTGGATAGATATTTTAGCAGGGGTTCTTTGTATTCATAATTTGCCTCTATGTAGCCTTGAGTGATTTTAAGCGCGGTATCAGAATCGGGTTTAATTACCTCAAGCAGGATATTTTTTAGTGTATAGGGGCTTATGTATTTATCGGGCGAGTTAATTATTTTAAGTATTTCAACAACTGCGCCTACTGTTTTGTTTTGGTTTAGTTTTTCACTTCCCGAGAGAAAAAAGACATCTTGCTTGATTTTTTTAAAGCAATGACGAAGATAATCATCGCAAACAGGTGTTACAACGGCGATATCAGAGGGTTTTGCTCCGGATTTTATCAGTTCTTGAATTTGCTCTATAGTAGTGTTTATCATCTCATCTCGTCTGATAAAACTCTTTACCGTAGAGTTTTTGGCAAAATAAGGCTCTTTGTTTTTTATTTTGTAAAAAACCTCCTGAGCGGTTTTTAGCCCGATTGTGTTTTGTCTTAAATCTTTTGCATTTTCATTCAAAAACTTTTCAAAATTTATGTGCGCAGCGCTTAAGTAACCAAGCCTTGACGAGCCAAGCGGGTCTTGAACTATTATAAACTCCTGCGTGTCATTTTTTATGTGTTTTAAATATTCAAAAACAGCGGGTGTTATTTCATCTGCATCATCAACTATTACAACCCTGTAGGGGTTTTTGATTTTTTTATAAAGGTATTCAAATATACTTACCTGTCTTAAGTAGTCAAAGGCTCTTAGCTCAAGGGTTTTTAGTTTGTAGAGTTTAAGCGCTTCTCTTACCTCTTGCCCGTAGGATTCTTTTAAGATTTGCTCTCTTTTTTTTATTTCATTTTCATCAAGAGCATTTTGAACAATTAAAGAATATCTCCTTAAAAGCTGGTGCAGGAGGTTAACTTTAGAATTGTAGCCTTTAAATTCGACATCTTTTATAGAGTTTTTGAAAATATACTGTGATACTTCAAGCCCGCACATGTTGGCAAAAACCGTAGAGTCGGAGAATTTTATACTCTCTTGAGCAAGAGGCCAGTTTTTTTCTATAAAATTTCTTGCAAGTCCATAAAAGCTAAAAACATTAAGGTTGCCGATGTTTCCAAACGGAGATAATTTTTTTATTTTTTCGGTTATATTTTTTTTCTTTCTTGCATTTTGCACAAGGAATAAAATCTCCTCGGGCTTTATTCCTTTTTTTATCTGCTCAAAGAACTTTTCAACAAGCAGGTCTTGTTTGTTTGAATTTATGGTAGAAAAAATTATCATAAAATGTCGCTCGGGTCTATGTCGGTTATCATTTTTATGTCTTGAGGGAGTATTATTTTTCTCAAAAAGCCTAATACGCAGTCGTGGCCTTTTTGAGAGAGTTTATTTTTAATTAATATATTATACCTGAAATCACCTCTTATTTTGCCAATTACACAAGGTGTCGGGCCAAGTATTATTATTCTCTCGTCAAGAGAGAGTTTTTTTATGTAGTTTTCAAGATGAAGAGCTATCTCAAGGCAGGCATGTTCCGCTTTAAATTCTTCTTTTGAGCTTACTATAATTCTTATCAATTTTGAATAAGGCGGATAATCGTACTCTTGCCTTAGCTCTTTTTCTTTTTCATAAAAACTTATATAGTCTTGCTCTTTTGCCTTTTGTAAAAAGAGATTTTGGGCATTATAGGTTTGAAAAATTACTTTTCCCTTTTGCTCGCCCCTGCCTGAGCGCCCCGCAACCTGAGTAAGAAGAGAAAAACCGCGCTCCGAGCTTCGATAGTCAGGCAGATTAAAGCTTAAGTCGGCATTAATGACGCCTACAAGTGTGACGTTTGGATTATCAAGGCCCTTTGCAATCATTTGTGTGCCGATTAGAATGTCTATTTGCCCGCTTTGAAACTTTTCAAGAATTTCAATATGTTCATTTTTTTTATTCAGACTGTCACTGTCAAGGCGTGCTATAGTCATATTTTCAAAGATTTTTTTGGCTATTTCTTCTACCCTTTGTGAACCTGTACCGAAGTTTTCCAGCTCTTCGCTCGAGCAGTTTTGGCATTTTGGATTTTTAACTTCATATCCGCAGTAGTGGCATTTCCAAGAGTTTGTCTGTGAGTGGTAAATAAGCGGTATGGCGCATTTTTTGCACTCAAGCACTTCTCCGCATTCCATGCATTGAGTATATGTTGAAAAACCGCGCCTGTTTATAAGGAAAATAACCTGTTCGCCCCTATCAACGGTTTGTTTTGTTTTATTGATAAGCGTCCTTGAAAAAATGCCAAGATTCCCGTCCAGTCTTTCGCTTTTCATATCAATAATGCTTACATCGGGCAGCTGTGCACTGTTGTATCTGTTTTTTAATTCAAACAGAGAATTTGTGTTTTGCGCCTCAAAAAAGCTCTCTACATCAGGGGTTGCACTTCCTGCGACAACTTTTGCACCGTGGAGTTTAGCAAGTTCTCTTGCTACTTTTTTGGCGCAGTATCTGGGATTTGGCATAGTCTGCTTATAGCTTGTATCATGCTCCTCATCAATTATTATGAGCCCGAGGTTTTGTATAGGTGCAAACACTCCCGAGCGAGCGCCAAAGAGGATTTTTATTTCGTTATTTCTGAGTTTTTGCCAAACGCTGAATTTTTCCGCCTCTGAAATTGAAGAGTGCCAGATAGCAACTTTATCTGCGCCAAAGCGTTTTATTGTGCGCATTGTAAGCTGCGATACAAGAGCAATTTCAGGTGCTAAGAAAAGAACATTCTTACCCTCTTTTATGGTATCTTCAATAAGTTTAAAATAAATTTCCGTTTTGCCTGAGCCTGTAACACCGTATAAAAGCGAGTAGTCGGAGTTTACGTGTTTTATTTCTTTATATATTTTTTCTTGCTCGTCACTCAGTTTATGCTCTTTTAAATCTTTGGTCTCTTTAAGCGCGGCGTTTTGTTTTTTTGGCTGCCTGTAGTTTTTTACATTTTTTTCAAAAAACTTTTGCGGCAGTGCTGTTTTAAGTACTGTAGGCAGGTCGCAAAAGTAGTAGTTTGCAACCCATTCAAGAAGTTTTAAATATTCAAGAGAAAAAAGCGCTTCGCTATCAAGTATTTCATCAATATATTTTGCTTTAATGCCCTCTTCTAGATAGTTAGAAAACCCTACAATATAGCCTTTTATCTTTCTTTTTGGGCCAAAAGGCACACTCACCGGCTGCCCTATTTTAATTATAGAGCGCATTTCATCGGGTATTAAATAGCTGAATGTTTTTGTTCCGAGTTTTGCAACATCCGTAAGGACAAGGGCGTATTTATACATTTACAAAAGTTTCTCCGGAGTGTTTTTAAGATTAGCCTCTATTGTGTCAAAAATTGTTTTTTGTACATATGTTCCGCCCGAAAAATCACTGTTTGACGGGAGAATTTTTATACCCGAGGTGCTTGTTGTTTCTTTTGATATTGTTGCAATGTAGCTTTTATTTGCAGCTTTAAATAATATGTAGCCGTTTTTTGTCTGCATTTCAAGAACTTCGTATTGCCCCGTGGAGTTAAGAGCGCTAAGTGTCAGAAGATATAGTTTGTCAGCTGCAAGAGGGTATGTTTTGTAGCAGCTTGAAAGCAGTGACTCATCGCAGTATGCGCCAAGGGTAATTAATGACATAAGCACTGTTAAAATAATTTTTTTCATTACTCTCCCTCTCTCCAAGTTTTAGCAAATTTTGTATCCACTCTAAGCGGTACTTTTAGCGGTTGATTAAGCTCCATTGCTTTTATTGTAAGGTTTTTTACCTCATCAAGTTCACCCTTTGGTACTTCAAGTACAAGTTCATCGTGCACCTGAAGAATGATTTTAGATTTAAAGTTTTTAAGTTCGTTATGCAATTTGACCATTGCCATTTTAATCAAATCTGCACTTGTACCTTGCAGAGGGGCATTTATTGCCGCACGTTGCGCAAATTCTCTTATTTTTGCATTTCTTGAGTTAAGTTCTGCTCCAAGGTAGCGTTTCCTGCCGTAAAGCGTTTCAACAAAGCCCTCTTGATGAGCTTGTATTAAGGTGTTGTTGATATACGTATTAATTTTAGGATATGTGGCAAAATATTTATCAATAAACTCTTGAGCCTCAAATGGGCTTATACCAAGGGTTGAAGATAAGCCGTATCTTGTCTGACCGTAAATAAGCCCGAAGTTTACAGCTTTTGCCTTTCTTCTCATTTCTTTTGTTACTTCATTTTTTTCTACTTCAAATATTTTTGAAGCGGTAATGAGGTGGATATCTTCATCGTTTGAAAAAGCGTTTATAAGTACTTCATCGCCTGAAAAATGCGCAAGCAGGCGAAGTTCGATTTGCGAGTAGTCGGCCGAGAAAATGTATGAGTTTTCTCTGTCTGTCGGCACAAATGCCGCTCTAATACGGTTAGAAAGCTCTGTTCTTATTGGTATATTTTGCAAATTAGGGTCAGAGCTTGACAGTCTGCCTGTGGTTGTAACTATTTGATTAAAATGCGTGTGAATCTTGCCGTCTTGTTTAACAAGTTTTGGAAGATTATCGATATATGTGGTCTTTAGCTTCATAAGCTGCCTGTGACCAAGAATATCTCTTGCTATCTGGTGTTCCTCCGCTAAGTCGTCAAGAATTTTAGCAGAGGTGGAAAAACCCGTTTTATTTTTTTTGCCAGGTTTAATTTTTAAAGTATTAAAAAGTATCTCTGCTACTTGTTTTGGAGAATTGATATTAAAAGTTGTTCCCGCCTGAGAGTATATTTTTTCTTCAAAATTAAGAATTTTTTTATCTATTTCAACACTTAAACTCTTCAGGTAATCACTATCAAGGCTTACACCCGTATCTTCAATATCTTTTAGAACATACGCAAGAGGAAGCTCTGTATCGTCAAGGAGAGTTTTTTCTTCTTTAGTCAGAGAATCTCTGTAGAATTTATGCAACAAAAGCATATTCCTTGCAAGTTTATAGTTGTCATTTTCATCGGGTATAAAATTAAGATAGTTTTGAATTTGTGATATTAAATCGTGCTTTCTTGATGAGTCTTTAACATAGCTTGATAACATTAAATCATCTATAACACCTTTTGGATTTATGTAGTTAAGTTCATTTTTTATGTCATATACCACCTTTTTGATGTTTTGATTATTTAGAAGATTTATAACATCCTCATCATCCCTGTTTAAATTTATGCAAGTATTATCACAAGCTATATATATTGAATTAGGCATATCTGTGGCGGATAATACCGAAACGGTGCTATTTTCTTTTATGTTTTTAAGGAAATTTTTCGCTTTGTCTTTAGAGTCAATTTTTATAACTTCATCTTCTCTGTTTTCTTCTTGTGTGCCAAAAAGTCCAAGCTGGATATTATCTTCTTTTATTTTTACAAAAGAAATTTCTTTATTTTCTTCTTTATTACAGCTTGTTTCAAAAGGCAGGAGAAGTTTGTCCAGATTTTTTACAAAGCTGTAGAACTGCACTTTTTGAAAAAAGTCAATAACTGCTTGTTTGTTTGGTATTTCAAGGCATGTTTTTGAAAAATCAAAATCAATATCGACATCTTTTTTTATTGTTGCAAGAAACTGCGACATATAAGCAGAGTCTTTTTGCTCTAGCAGTTTTTCTTTTACGGATTTTTTTGTAATGTTGTCAATATTTTTGTAGATGTTGTCTAAATCTCTATACTCGCCTAAAAGCCATACGGCAGTTTTTGCACCTATTCCTTTAACTCCCGGTATATTATCTGAAGTATCGCCGCAAAGAGCCTTGTAGTCAACAATTTGCGTGGGCTCTACTTCCATATTTTCTATAACTTTTTGCCAGTCGTAACTGTTTAGAATACCTTTTTGAGGGATTAAAACCTTTATTGCCCCCTCTTTATCAACAAGCTGAAAACTGTCTTTATCTCCTGTCAGAATGTAGGTATCATGTCCCATAGCCTTTGCTCTGGTTGAGATTGTGCCTATAATGTCATCTCCCTCAAAGCCTTCTTTTGTATAAACAGGGATATTAAGAGCTTTTAGACCCTCCATAATAAGAGAGAGTTGCGAGCGAAGAGTATCAGGCATGGTTTGTCTGTTAGCCTTGTAGTCTTCATATTTTTCGAGTCTAAATGTGTGTCTTGATACGTCAAATGCGACGGCTATAGAGTTTGGTCGGATATTGCTTCCGCCTTTTGAAGTTGGTGATAAAAGGTCAAAAATTGCTTTAAAAAAACCATATATTGCCCAAGTCGGCTGGTGCTCTGTTGTTTGCATATTTGTTCTCTCTAAAGCAAAAAACATCCTGAAAGCAAGAGCGTGCCCGTCAATTAAAATTAAAGTCTTTTTATCCTCGCCCCTCATTTAACCTCGCTATTTTATTCCCGACAAGTATATTTTACCTTAAAAATCATTCTTTGTAATAAGTTTTACGTTATTTAAAACAGTCAGTTCATATGGTTTTTCATCTTGCATTGGTATAAGCGATTGAATCCAATTAAGGGTTATCGGGAAATCGGGAATCTGTGGCATTGTAAGCTCATCGTAGGGTATAGGCTGCCCTGTTGTTTCATCGTTTTTTGGAAAATCATTTTTCCACTGTTCATCAATCAAGCCTTGCTTATTATTGATTTCTTCTTTTATTTTTTCTTCAACATTATTTAGTATATTGCTTGCAGTTGAGCAATCTGAAGCGTTTGCACTAAATATTCTTATATAATTTAGAGTGTTTGTATTTACTTGCGGGCTGCACTGTTTGGATAAATCAAAATTTGCTTCTTGAGCGCAGATTAAGTTATAGTTTTTACCGTTAACATTTTTTGAAATTATCGTTGTATCTGCCTTGCAGCCTATATCAGAGAAAATGTAAGAACCGTCGTCTTTTTTGATACCCGCAAATACAAAATATCCGTATGAACCTGTTTTTGTTTTTATTTTAAATTCGCTGCCGCTTTTATCTGTCATCAGTGTATCAAGTTCTATTATTTCTCCTGATTGTTTGTCTGTTTCAATCTGCGGGGAGGTTTGAGCGTATGAGTTTGCTTCTATTCTTACGCCGCCAACACCTACAAACCTTAGAAAATAAACAGGGCTCATCAGTTTTGTTGAGATTTTTACCTTGTATATGTTGTTGCCCTCGTCTTTGTACTGGGCTGATACAATTTGAGCGTCTCTAATTGTATCAAATTTTGTCTTGTAAAGGTTAAAAAGTTCTTCGCTTTCATCATTTAGGGTTTCTCTGTATCTTGCAACCGAAGCCAGAGCCGTGGTTTCTGTTGCCCTCTGCAGCTTAATGCGGTTAAGGGTAATATATGCCATATCTATACCAAAAGCGCAAAAGGCAAGAAATGCAACACAAAAGACTGCCACCATAATTGATATATCTGCTCTTTTTTTTGTGCCCCATCTCATAAATTAAGCTCCATCCCCTGTTTGATTAGAGTTATTTTCCTGTTCTTGTTTTATTTCATCAACATAATCATCCCAGATATCTTCGTGGTCTTTATTCCATTTGTTTTTGTAGTTATTGTAGAGATTTTGAGCACCTGCCTCAAGATTATTTAAGCCTGCTTGATTATATGCACTAAAATCATTGGTTAGTGAGTTGTTATTTATATTGTATGAATTTGGTTTAAAAAGAGATTTGTTTGCTATAGAAACACTTTTAAAGTAAAACTTCTCCGGTACGGCGCTAAAAAACATATTTACAAGCTTAAAAGCGTAAGTGTAGTTATAGGTTGCAATGCTTACAAGAAAATCATCAACCTCAAGGGTTTCGACCTTTAGAGTATTTGCATAAGGGACTTTTCTTGTGACTAATATGTCATAAGTGTTGTTTTGAATTTCTTCTCTTATGGTGTTTTGTGTTGTACTATCCGTTTTTTGCGCGGAAGAAACTATACCTACGGCACGATTTAGGGCAGAGTTAAGTTCAATACCCGTATTTAGACCATAGGCAATTTCTGTTAGAAGTCCTATTATACCTATTAAAAAAGGGAAAAATAAAACAAGCTCGACAAGATGCTGAGCCTTTGAGTGTTTGTACCCAAAGGCTCTTGATATCTTTAAAGTTTTAGTCGTCTTCTTTTGGCCCATTACCTTTAACCATAAAGCTGTAAGATAAATCTTTATAGTCTGCTTTTATAGGATAAACCCCGGGGTCTTTTAAAAACAAGTAGAAAAATCTGTTTTCTCTCGGTGCAACAACTGCTGCATTGTTAATTGTGTGTTTGCTTATACCTTCAACTACAGTACTTATTTGTTTGTATGCGCCATCATCAGCACTTACATTGGACGGTTCTGCCGTGGGGCTTGTTTGGTTTAGTCTTTGATAGTTGTTTGCTATTGTTGCAAAACTGCTTAGAGTGCCTGAGGCCTGTGACATAGCTGCAAGAGCTCCTGCTTGCGAGCTTTGATACGCACCAAGGTAATTTGAAGAGCTGATTATCTCAACAGGTGTTTCATTTGCACTCAATACAAAATCTTTTGTGTAAAAGACGTAGTCATTTGTGTTCGAGTTGTTATTTATTTGTACGTATGCAACTAAAACATCGGGGACAGGAGTTTTTGATACCCCTACTCTCATTGAAATGTCTTCCTGTTGAGAGGTTTTGTTGTATGTTGAGAAGTAGAACATTTCATCAGTTTGAATCATAGCTGAATTTTTTGCGTCAAAATCTTCGCCAACATAAGAAAGTGTAGCACATCCGCCTAATGCCAGTGCGCTGATTAAAAGCGCACTAAGCATAAAGCAGTTTTTTTTAAATCTATTGACAATTAGCCTTTTCATCTTCGCTTACTCCTTTGATTGTAAGGTTAACTCTGCCTTTATCATCGATTTTGATAACTTTGACGATTACTTCCTGACCGATTGAAAGGTGAGGTTCAATTGATTCTATTCTTTCTTGGCAAACTTGTGATATGTGAACCATACCGTCTTTTCCGGGGGCAAGTTCTACAAAAGCGCCGATAGGAATAATTCTTACAACTTTACCTTTTGCCACCATGCCGACTTCAGGCTTAAATGTAAGGTCTTTAATCATCTTGATTGCAATATCTGCACCTTCTTTATCGTTAGATGTAATTGTAACTTTTCCGTCATCTTGGATGTCAATTTCAGCTCCTGAGGCATCAATAATGCTTCTAATCATTTTTCCGCCGGGGCCGATTACTGTTCCTATGTCATCTGTAGGTATTGTCATAGTAAATAGTCTTGGTGCAAAAGGTGACAAGTCTTCTTTTGGAGCGCTGATTGTTTCTTTCATACATTCCATAATGTGCAATCTGCCGTCTTTTGCCTGATACAGCGCACGTCTTAGTGTTTCATTAGATATGCCTTTTATTTTCATATCCATTTGAAGTGCCGTAATGCCTTCAGAGTTACCTGTAACTTTAAAGTCCATATCGCCCAAGAAGTCTTCAATACCTTGAATATCGGTTAAAACGATATCCGTGTCGCCTTCTTTTATAAGACCCATTGCAACACCTGAAATCATACACTTAACGGGAACGCCTGCATCCATTAAAGCCATTGAGCTTGCGCAAGTTGAACCCATTGAGGTTGAACCGTTTGATTCAAGTACATCAGATGTAACACGAATAGTATATGGGAAGTCTTTTTCATCAGGTAACGCGGGAACATTAGCGCGTTCAGCTAGGTTTCCGTGACCTACTTCACGGCGTCCGGGGCCTCTTAGGGGTTTAACTTCGCCAACAGAGAAGCCCGGGAAGATATATTTGTGCATATATGATTTTTTAAGCAGCGGGTCAACGCCGTCAAGCTCTTGAGCCATAGCAGGGCCTGCAAGAGTTGCACAAGAAAGAATTTGTGTTTGACCTCTTGTAAATACCGCAGAACCGTGAGCGCGCGGTATAACGCCAACTTCGCACCATATAGGACGAACTTCGGTAACTTTTCTGCCATCGGCACGAACACCCTCGTCTTTAATCATTGCGCGCATTATTTTCTTTTCTAATGTTTTAAATTCTTCTGCAACAAAGTCTATACCTGTTTCTTCCATCATTTTTTTGATGGGGTGTTCTTCATCAAGTGCTTCAATTTTTTCTTTTACAATGTTTTTAGCCTCTTCAAGCTTGTTTTGTCTGTATTCACGGTCAAAATTGTGATAAGCATCAACAATCATATCGTATGTGTTGTCTTTTATGATTTGTGCTAATTCTGATGTGTCATAAGGATTTACAAAGTTTTCTCTTTCAACTCCGCAAGCGCGTGCAAATTCAAGCTGGGCGTCGCATTGTTTTCTTATTTCAACTTGAGCAAATTCAACCGCAGCCATAATATCATCTTCAGTAACAAATTTGCAGCCTGCCTCAACCATAATAACGCTGTCGTGCGTACCTGCTATAACGATATCCATATCGGATTTTTCGCACTCTTGGTGAGTCGGGTTGGCAATCATTTGACCGTCAATTCTGCCGACTCTTATAGCACCTACAGGGCCTTCAAAAGGAGCACCGGAGAGCATAAGAGCAGCTGATGCGCCAAGTATTGATAAAACATCGGGTTGATTTTTTTGGTCATAGCTGAAAAGCTGAGAAACTATTTGAACGTCATTTCTGTAGCCTTTTGGCCAAAGAGGACGTATAGGACGGTCAATAAGTCTTGATACTAAAATCGCCTTTTCGCTTGAGCGTCCTTCTGTTCTTGTATATCCGCCGGGGATTCTGCCTATTGCGGACATTCTTTCTTCATAATCAATTAATAATGGGAAAAAGTCTATACCTACGCGCGGCTCTTTGCTCACTGTTGCGTGGATAAAAAGCATTGTGTCTTCACATCTTACTGTAACAGATGAAGTTGCCTGTTTTGCATACTTGCCTGTTTCAACTGTTACAAGCTTGTCACCGATTGTAACTTCCATCTTCTTTACTTCGGGTTTGTTTGTTTGAATTGTCATTTTTTTCTTTCTTTCTATGTTTTACACTTCTATATCTCAATAAGATTTTATAATAAATACGATTTAATGAAAAGAAAAAATAACCGATTGCAAAACTTTGTAAATAAAAAAAGAGGCACTATGTTGTATAGATTTAATCTACCTACCTGGAGCGTGCCTCATAGAATTAAGATACGAAACGG
>CALUSB010000034.1 GCA_944323335.1 Candidatus Gastranaerophilales bacterium | reverse complement strand
CTGGATAAACTTAACAACCCTCAAGATAATATGGAATTTATCCACGTTGCGGGGACTAACGGCAAAGGTTCAATTTGTGCCATATTAAATGAAGTTTTATGTGAGAATTTTAGGGGGGAAGATGTTAATGTCGGACTTTTTACAAGTCCTCATCTTTTTTCGTATTGCGAGAGAATAAAAGTAAATAACATCTGTATTTCTCAAAATGAGCTTGACAGTTATGTTAAAAAAATATCGGATTTATTTTGTGAGCTTACAGAATTTGAGATTTTAACCGTTGCGGCGTTTTTGTATTTTAGAGAAAAAAATGTCAAATACGCCGTTGTGGAAGTGGGTCTTGGGGGTATGTTTGACTCTACAAATGTTATAAAAGCCCCTTTATGCTCTGTTATCTCAACTATTGATTTTGACCATACGGCGCGTTTAGGTAATACAATTGATGAAATAGCGTATCAAAAAGCAGGCATCATAAAGAAAAATTGCCCCGTTGTACTTGGGCGTGATAACAAAGGATATGAAGTTATTAAAAAATATGCGGATGATTTTAAATCCCCTCTTTTTACGGTTGATGACAATATAAAAACGGAATTTGACGGAAAAAATAATTTTGCGTATATAAATAATGAAAAATATGAGTTTTCTCTGCTTGGCAAGCACCAGCAAAAAAATCTCTCCTGTGCGCTTGAAGCGCTTGAGCATCTGCCTTTTAAGGTGCGCAAGGATGCTATAAAAACTGCTCTTAAAAATGTCAGGTGGAAATTCAGACTTGAATATGACGCCGATAAAAAACTTCTTATCGACGGGGCGCATAACCCTTCGGGCATTATGGTTTTAAGAGAGTTTTTGGATGAGAATTTTAAAGATGAAAAAAAGACATTCATTTTCGGATGTCTTAATAATAAAGATTATGAAACTATGCTAAATACATTGGTTGCAGAGGGTGATGAGATTTATTTTTATGAGTTTAATTACCCTTGTGCGCTAAAATTTAGTGAATTACCGCAAAATATAAGGAAAATTGCAAAACATACACAAAACCCCCTTGAGATAATTAACTCAACTAAAAATCTCAAAATAGTTTGCGGTTCACTTTATATGCTTGGGAATTTATTTAATCCCCGTTGAGCCAAAGCCGCCCTCTTGTCTTGTTGTTTGAGATAATTCTTCAACAACGCTTATTTGAGCTTTTGTTACGGGTGCTATAAGCATTTGAGCAATTCTGTCGCCTCTGTGAATTGTAAATTCTTCATTTGAAAAGTTTATAAGCCCTACACAAACCTCGCCCCTGTAGTCTTCATCAATTGTTCCGACACAATTAGACAGGCTTATGCCGCTTTTAATAGCAAGGCCGCTCCTTGGGCGAACTTGTGCTTCGTAGTTTTCGGGTAACTCTATTTTAATGCCCGTAGGAACAAGAGCTCTTTCAAGCGGTTTAAGAGTAATTGAACTCTCAATTGCTGCGTATAAATCCATTGCAGCAGCTCCTGAGGTTTGGTATTTTGGAAGTTCAAAGCAATGCGGCAGTTTTTGTACTTTTAGTGTTATTTTGTTTGTCATCTCTATTTTCTCCACAGTTTAAAATATATAAGTATTTGAGTCCTTCAAGCGTTAAAGAGGGGTTAATATAGTCAAAGCCTCTTTTCATATTGTCAAAAAGCACGGACGAGTACCCGCCTGTTGCAATTACTGTTGCCCTTTGACCGAGTTCCTTTTCGCACTGTTCAATCATCCCCTCAATCATAGCGGCATGGCCTCTTACAATGCCTGATAACATAGCGCTTATGGTGTCTTTACCTATTGCATTTTGAGGTGCTTCGATTTTTAGTTTTGGCAATTTAGATGTAAACTGACTGAGTGATTTTGCCTGTATTTTAAGTCCGGGGGCTATTATGCCGCCTATAAAGTTTTTGTTTTCATCAACTATATCAAAACTTGTTGCCGTTCCAAGGTCTATAACTATAGCGGGCAGTTTGTATAAAACAGCAGCAGCACTCGCGTTTGCAATTCTATCTGCACCTGCTTCTTTTGGCTGTTTTAAATCAATTTTAACGGGCAACTTTGCCTTATGAGTCAGTATAAAAGGGCTTATGTTTAAATACTTTTCAAGTGCTATTTTGTATGTTTCGCACAATGGTGCAACAACGCTTGAAATAATAGCGCCATCTATGTGTTCAATAATATTGGAATTTTGCAAAAGGGACAGTATAAGCATGCCGTATTCATCTTCAAAGCGCTTAATGTCAGAAGCTATATTCCAGCTTTTGCAGAGTATTCCCTCGTTTGAGAATACGCCGAGGTTTGTATTTGTATTTCCGATATCTATAACTAAAAGCATATTTCAAATTTAGCACAAACAGAAATCTTGAAAAATAAATTTGTCTTAATATTTCTTAATATAGTATATACTTTTAGGCAATTTTATATACAAAGTATTTTTTATATATATAAGTTTGAAATAAAGGATAAAAATGTTAAATTTATTAATGACAATTTTAACATATGTAGACTTAAGAAGCACTTGGCAGGCTGACGCTATGCAAGACAGTCAAATGCTTCAAGATACTCAGCTTCAAAGTTCAAACGAACAAACTCAGATAATGCAGCAGCAAACAAACGAAGAAGCCCTTGTTCAGCTTGAGTTGGGCGAATCTGAAGATGTTTCAACAGAAGCTTATACTGCAGTGTTAAAGAAAATGAGTGATATAGCTTCAAAATACGAATCTAAATTGCAAAATCTTATGGCAAAAACTCAGGCAAAAGAAAGAGAAATTCAACAAAGAATAACAGCTCGCGAGCCCAAAATCAAGGCAGTTGACGCTGATATTGAAAGTTTACAAGAAACTCTTGATAAGAGAACAGAAGAACAATTTACATTTGAGGGTGTATAAAAGCCGTTTAAATTATAAACGGCTTTTTTAGTGTAAAATATTGTAACAATAGTGCTTTAATTACAGTATATTTTGGCATTAAAATTTATTTAAATGCATTATACCAATGTGTGAACATTAAAGGGGTTTTATGAATATAAATACTATAAAAAAGACCGGTATTACAACATATAAGGCAGCAAAGAAAACCGGCAAGGTGGCCTATAATACAGTTAAAGGTGCATTTAAAAACCCTTCTGCAAGAAAAAATGCTAAAGCTTCACTTCCTGCAGCACTTGTTTGCACGGGCGGCTTTAGTTTGTTTGCATTTTTAAAAAACAGAAAAAAAGACGGCAAACAAACCGCACTTGAAAAAAGCAGCGGCACATTGGCGCAAATTGCTTTTGCTGTTGCTTCCTTTAAACACTTTTTTAAGAATACCGACGGCAAGCAATTAAAAAATGCCTTTGAAAAAATGACAAAACTGAATTTTAGCGAAGCGCTTGATATAATTAAAACAAATAAGTCAAATGCAATACTATACGCTGCTTCAGTTATAGGGGTTAAAATTGCAACTGATGTAGTGACAAAAGTTTTGGATGCGGGAATAAATAAGGCAAACGGAAATCCTAAATTAGGTAATCAAAATATTGCCAATTCATAAAGTTTAATCTATATCACCTATTTAATTAAAGAAAAATCTCTTTGTGCCGATAAATCTCTTGTATGTTTTGAGGTTTATTATGTCTATAAATATGGAGAACAATCTTTTCTTAAATAATATTGATGATATACTGCAAACTTCCCCCTCTAAAG
This sequence comes from Candidatus Gastranaerophilales bacterium, assembly GCA_944323335.1. GTDB lineage: Bacteria > Cyanobacteriota > Vampirovibrionia > Gastranaerophilales > Gastranaerophilaceae > Galligastranaerophilus. Next base: position 14,302 of record CALUSB010000034.1, on the reverse strand, counting down.
CAGCACATACAGTACTTTTGGTAGATGATGAAATAAACAATCTGCAGCTTTTAAAAAGAACCCTGCGCGGTAAGTATAACATTTTGACTGCTCAAAACGGCAAAGAGGGGCTTGAAGTGTTGGAAAACAATGCAGACAGGATTTCTCTTATTGTTTCTGACCATAAAATGCCCGTTATGGAAGGAACAGAATTTTTAGAAAAGGCAAATCAAATTTCCCCTGATGTGATAAAAATTCTTTTAACAGGTTTTAGTGATATAGAAATACTCACGGATGCAGTGAACAAGTGTAATCTGTTTCAGTACATGTTAAAGCCTTTTGACCCGCAAGAGCTTGAACAGGTGATAGAAAACGGGATAGATAAATTTGACCTTGCAAGCTCAAAGTCTTTAATATTAAACGATTTAAGAGAGCTTTTTTATAAAACAATTAAATCAATATCCTCTGCGCTTGACGCTAAAGACCCCTATACTCACGGCCATTCACTTAGAGTTACTTTGTATTCTTTGATTTTAGCTAAAGAGCTTGGATTAAATGATAAAAACTTGGAAGAAATTGAACTTGCAGGACTTTTGCATGACATAGGAAAAATAGCTATTCCTCAGAGTATACTCTGTAAACCCGGTAAACTGACAGATGAAGAGTTTGCTATAATGAAATCTCACCCTGAAAACTCTGAGAAATTAATTTCAAGTATTAAAAAACTCCAAGGTATAACAAACTGGCTTAAGGCTCACCATGAAAAATGGGACGGTACGGGATACCCAGGGCACTTAAAGGGTGAAGAAATTCCCGTGTCTGCTCGTATCATTGCACTGGCTGATACATATGATGCCATGACATCTACTCGTTCATATAGAAAGGCACTTGAGCATGAAGTTGCAATTGAAGAGATAAAAAGATGCTCGGGAACTCAGTTTGACCCTAATTTAGCAGCTTTGTTTATACAACTGGGTGATACAATTAAGGCTGCAAAAGAAAATCCTGAAGAATACTACTCTAAATACAGTTATCTTCAAAAGGAAATTAACTCAACTATTGTTTAATTAAAGACCCATGCTCATCCGTTCCGCCTGTTATTATCAGGTCGTATTTGTCAGCGAGTGCTTTGATGTTGTGACGGGAATGGAATTTAATAATGCCTCTGTGTCTTTTATAGGGATAATATACTTCTATACCGTCAAGCCCCATATCTTTTAGCTCTTTTGTATATTTGTCAAGATTTAGCACCCAGCAGCAGCAAGGGTGAGCAAAAACCGCTATACCGCCTGATGAGTGGATGGCGTCAATTGCTTTTTTCGGGTGTCTTGATTTAAAAAGCCTTACAATATCATACTTTGTTTCTTTTTCGCTTTTAGCACAAATCTTTTCTATTTCAGGGTTATTCGGGTCTATACCGTAACCTAAAATATGCAGCAGCGTACCTTTGTAAAAACAGTCAAATTCAACTGCAGGTATTAAAAAATCATACTCTTGCCATTCAAAATTTTTCCACCCGCTAAGCGTGTTGTGGTCTGATATAGCCATATGCTTTATATTAAGCTTTTTTCCCTGCTCAACAAGCTCGCTAAAGGATAGTTTCCCATCAGAGCAGTTTGAGTGTATATGCAGGTTTGCCTGCTTAAAATATTGGCTTTTTTTTATTGATTTAATTCTATCTTTAATATTCATTAAGTTGTTTGCACGATACCTTTTCAATCTGCTAGTATATAATAGCATAAAATAAGGAGTTGATATGGATAATTGCAAGTACGGATTTTGGGAAATTTTTAACAAGTCTTTTGCTTTTATGGTAAAAAAGTTTCCCTCCATTGTAAAGGAGCTTTCATTGCCTCTTGTGGCGCAGATTTTTGGTATAATTTTATCCCTTGTGCCGCTTACATATCTTACAAAAAACCTTGGACTTAAAGGTGATGAACTTGTGCCTTATATCATACCTGTTTTAATACTTCTTGTGATTGGTTTAATTTTCTACGCCTGGGGCTTTTGGAGATGTCTTTTAATATCTTGTCATATGGTTTTAGCGTCTTGTGATTATTTTTCTTCAAAAGAACTTGATTTTAATTCCTATAAAGCTGATATATTACAAAGACAGGGTAATTATGTAAAAATGCTGCTTTGGTACAGTTTATTCATTTTTGTAATTTGTATTTTGGGAATTTTTGCGGTTATTTTAACTCTTTCTCAGAAAGGTTCAACAGGCGCTGTGCTTGCAATGTTTTGTATAATTTTAATGACGCTTGCGATTATTTTTTACTCGCTTAAGGTTTCTCTTGTTTTGCCTGTTTTTGTTTTTGAAAGATATATAAAACCGCTTGATGTTATTAAAAGGTCTTTTGAAATAACTGATAAGTCGCTTTTATTGGTTTTTGGTGTTCAGTTGGTTTATGGTCTGATATTGGGTGCTTTTAACCTTGCGCTTCCCCTTGTAACTTTTCCCGTGAAGTTATTGTGTATAACAAATGAGGCGCTTTTGATGGTATATAACATTGTAATTGGCTTTGCAGCCTTAATATTTATACCGTTTTTCTCCTCTGTCAGTTACTTGCTCTATAAAAGGCTTAATTAAAACAATAACCGCCTTTCTTTTGGGCGGTTATTGTTTTTGTGATTCATCTTCAGATAGTGATAAATCTTTTTTATTTTTCTTTTTTTCAAGCTTTGGTTTAACTTTTCTTTTGCCTATGCTTGCTGCATTGAGCGTAGCCAAGGAATCAAGAGAGGCGCGAAGAACGGCCGAGCGGTCAACATAGGGTTCTTTTCTGAAGTTTTCATCTTCTTCAGATTCTTGCCCTTGAGCAAAGTACTCGCCGCCTTGTCCGTTTTTTTCATCGGATGTCTTTGCTGCCGTTCCCGAGATGTCGCCGGATTTAAAATTAAAACTGCCGCCAATCCCGAAGAAACCAGCCGAACGGTTATCTACCATGGCTTATCTTCCTTTTACCTCGTTTTTGCGATTATATCATTTTTAAAAAAATGGTTCAACGATACAACACTTTTTCATACAAAACATGTAGAAAAAATTTTTTGCGCAAAAATTTATAATATTTTGTTTTTATGTGTATAATATTTATGCAAATGGAAAACAGAAATTATAAAAGTTTAATAAGTTTCAAAGACATCCAAGCTTCATCTGATGCGTATGCGCCATTAGTTGAGGCTATGAGTGCATATAAGGCAAACCCTTGTGTCGGTTTTCATATCCCCGGGCACAACAGAGGTAAGGGAGTTTTGAAAAACTTCTCTTCCCTTGTTGGTGAAGATGCTCTTAATCTTGATACAACGGATGAATTTGATAACCTTGGAACATTATTTCCTTCATCAGGTGCAATAGATGAAGCACAAAAACTTGCCTCAAGTGTTTTTGGTTCAAAAAGAACATTCTTTTTAACGGGCGGTTCAACCATTGCAAACCTGGCGCTTGCTTTTGGTTTAACTTGTCCTCAGGATAAAATAATCATCGGCAGAAACTGCCACCGCTCGGTATTGTCAGGCATGATTATCTCGGGTGCTAATCCAAGCTGGTTAATGCCAAAAAAACTTGATAATTGGGCAATTTACGGTGCGCTTGACCCTGTTGATTTAAGAGAACAGTTAGAAAAAAATCCAGATACTTCGCTTGTTTGGGTTACAAACCCAACGTATGAGGGTGTGGTATCTGATATTGAAGCAATAGCAAGAGTCTGCCATGAATTTGATGTAGCTTTAATAGTTGATGAAGCCCATGGTTGCTTGTGGAATTTTTCTGATGTTCTTCCTAAGCCGGCTCTTAAATGCGGCGCAGATGCGGTTGTACATTCGCTGCATAAAACAGGCGGTTCAATGACACAAAGCTCCATGCTTCATATTTCTAAAAATTCAAGATTTGATGTGCATAAAGTTGAGCATGCTCTAAAACTTCTTCACACTACAAGTCCGTCGTTGTTGCTTTTAACAAGTCTTGATGCAGCAAGAGCCTACCTATCTTCTGATATGGGTAAAGTTGCCATAGAAAACGCTATTGATAATGCGCTTTACTTTAGAGAAGAGGCTTCAAAAATTAAAGGCGTTAGGGTGCTTAACTCTATGAATAATGTTGCTTTTGATGTTACAAAAATTTTCTTAAAAGTTGACGGTCTGAGCGGCAAAAGATTAGAAAGTATATTGGAGCTTGATTTTTCAATAGAAATTGAAAGCGCCTCTGATGAGGGTATTTTGATATTGTCTAATATAGGAAATACTCAGGAAGAATTTGATGTTTTATTAAATGCGCTAAGAAAAATCTCGATAAGCAATTACCCTGATTTAGCTTACCTTGAGGGTATAAAGTTTATGCCTTTAACTGCGCCCAAGGTTGTAATGACGCCAAGGGAAGCTTATTTTTCTAAAAAAGAAAGAATTAAAAAAGAAGACGCTATAGGCAGAATAGCAGCTGAAGTTATTGCTCTTTGCCCCCCGGGGATTTCTGTTTTATTGCCGGGAGAACTTATTGTTGCTGAGCATATGCCATATTTAAGTGATTTTAGCGAGATTGATGTTTTGGTAAAATAAAAAGTCCGGACAGATTTTTTCCGGACAGATTTAAAAAGTTGGAATGTGAAATTTATTAACCGCGGCCAAGGTATACAAGAGTTTGCAAAATACTGTTTGCAGTATCAAATACTCTTGAGTTAGCCTCAATGCCTCTTTGTGCCAAAATCATATTTGAGAACTGACGTGACAAGTCTACGTTCGACGCTTCAAGACCGCCGCTTACAACGGCGCCTATACCGTTATCGTTACCGCAAGAAAATATTACATCACCTGTATCAGGTCCTGTGCTATACAAGTTGTTGCCTTGACCTACAAGACCTTCGTAGTTACGTACGGTTGCACATTGAATTTGAAGATTTTCCGGTACAAGTACCGCAGGGTGTGCAGTTACGTCATTTGGGCCAAGTATTTCAACGCCTGATGCGGTTGTATACTTAAACAGTCTTGAGCCGTCGTCGGGGTCTTCCCAAACGGTTATTGAGTCACCGTTTTTGTATGTAGCAGTTATAATACCGTTGCTGCCAACTGACATGCTTTTAAATATCATAGCATCTTTGCTGCCATCACCGGGGTTAATGTCAACTTTGTAGTCAATTGTTTTTGAGGTGTATTCGCCTGTTCCGTCAGCTTGCAAGGCGATATCTGTTTGGTCAACAAAGTTTGATGTGCCCGATGTAAATCTTATTTTCTCAACATTACCTTGTGTTGTAAATCTTATAGCTCCATCAACAAGCTCACAAGTGATATTTTGTCCTGCAAGGCTTGTGTTAATTTCGCCTATCATTTTTTGAACAGTCCCTGTGCCTGAAATTGTAACCTCAATTGGTGCTTGTTCAACCCCGCCGACTGTCGGAGTTATTGTAAAAGTACCCGGTGTAATAGCGCCGTCCGTGCCGTTAAGTTGCGATACGTCTTTATTGGCTAAAATTCCTTGAGGTTGAGCGTATGCGCCCGCACGAATAGTCTGTGGTATATAAATCGGAATTTCGGTTGCACTCATTGAATAATCTGAATTTGTACCAAGTACTTTATACCCCATTGATGTAACAAGATTTCCGTTTGCATCAAGGTCAAAACTACCGTCACGAGTTAAGAAAATACTGCCTTCCGCATCCATTACGGTAAAGAAACCGTTACCTTGGAGTGCCAAATCAGTATCTCTTCCTGTTGTATTAATATTGTTTGCTGCCCAGTTTCTTGAAATACCTGCAACGGTTGTACCAACGCCTATTTGAAACGGGTTTGTACCACCTAAGTTTCCGGTAGGTGCTGAACCTGTGGTACGAGTTTGATACCATACATCCTTAAATGTCATTTGTGACTCTTTAAATGCTGTAGTGTTCATATTTGCAATGTTATCGGCTACTACGTTGATGTGTAGTTGATTAGCATTAATACCTGACATTGCAGTATTCATTGCTTGTGACATTTATTGTCTCCTCCCTTGATTGTCATTCTTTATTGGTTAATTGCCCGAACAGATTTCCTAAATATGAAAATGCTGCGGCTGTTTTAGATACTGTTGCTGCGTTTGAAAACACTTTTTTTGCAGTTTCAGCTACTGGGTTATCTTCTTCATTATTTGAGTCGCCTTCTTCCGTTGAACCACCTTCTTCAGGGGGTGTTTCAGGCGTTGTGGCGGATGGCTCTTTTGCACTTAGTATAAGTCCTGCAGGATATTCTTTACCATTTACTTTAACGGCACAACCGTTTTGATAGAATACTGCTTCTTCTACAATTCCTGTTATTGTATTCTTTGGGTCATCAGGGTCCATGAGCGTTACTTCTTTGCCTATTAAGTCCATACCCTGAGTTAGTCCGCTATTTGCCTCAATAGTTTCATTTAACTGTTGAAGTTGTTCAAGCTGTGTGAATTGTGCTTGTTGAGCCAAGAAGTCTTGGTTGCTCATCGGGTTGAGCGGGTCTTGATATTTTAGCTGCTCAAGCATAAGCTTTAAGAACATATCTTGGTCAAGCGTGTTATCGGTACCCTCTGTTTTAGACTTAAGCGCTTCTTGCTGCGCCGTCCAGTTTTGCATATTATTAATTTCATTTATAATGTTCGATGACATTATTGTCTCCTTGAAATTTATAGATTGTAACTAATTTTGCCTCTGAGAGTGTTTATGCTTGCTGTAGTTCTCTCTGAGGTGTTTTCAAAGTCAATATTTTCTATAATATTACTTTGGTTAAATTTGTAGCTTTCCTGTCTTTGTCTTGAGTTGTTGTTGTTCTGATTGCTATTTTGGTTTTGGTTGTTATTGTTTTGTTCGTTTTGTTCCCTGTTGTTAAAACTGTTGTTTAGACCCGTTTGAGAGTTTTGTTCAACTGTTTTAACCTGTACGTTTTGTACGTTAATTCCCTGCTGGGCAAGTTGTTGTTTTAATATATCAATATTTTTATCTAAAAGTTCTTTTACTTGAGAATTTTGAGCGATTATATTTGTTGTTATGCCGTTAGCATTAGATAATAGCTCAATTGTCACCCTGCCAAGGTCGTTTGGTCTTAGTGTCATTGTAATTTTTGTACTTACACCGTCTTTTAATTGTTCAAATTTAGAACCGATTTGATTTAGGATATCATTTGCATTGAGTTCTTTTGTAACGCCGTCAACTCTTAGCTGCTTATTTAAAGCATTTACGTTTTGCACGCTTTTATCGAATGCGAAAGTTTGAGCAGGGGCGTCGGCATCTGAATTTTGAATTTGAAGTTTAATTACTTCATCTTGTGCTGTTGTATAACCTTGTCCTTGTGAATTTGTATTTGTTGAAGAATCGCTGACTTCTTCAATTTTAACATCCATTTCATCAAGGATTTCTTGCTCAATATCTATTTTATCTGTCGCATTATCAGCATTTTGAACTTCTTTTGTATTTTGCGAAACTTGTATTGTACTTTGGTTTTCTTTTGTTTTAAGCGTTGTTTTCTCTTCGTTTGTGGTCCTTTTTTCTAGCTTTTCGCTCATTTGAGGTGTTTCAACATTTACTTCAAGCGCCCTTGTGGGGTTTGAATTCTCTTCTTCAAGTTTTACCTGAGAATCAGTTTTAAAATTGCTCGCTTGTACATCTTGTAATAACTGTTTAAAGTCTTTTATAAGAGCGTCTGCCTCAAGGTCTTGAGGATTTTGAGTTAAAAGTCTGTTTAGAATATTTTTAAGCTCTTGCTTTGTGTTTTCATTGACTATAATTTCATTGTTGTCGATTTTGTCTTTAATTTGATTTAGTGTATCCTTTAGGGCTTGCACATCTTCAGCGTTAAGCTGTCCGTCAAGGGCGTTTTCGATAAGGTTATTAATTTTTTCAATTGCATCTGTTATTACTTCATCAGCACTTAAAACCTGAGTTGAAGTATCATCTGCTGCCTCTTGAGTTTCTTTTATTACAGGCTTTGTTTCAACAGAATCAACGGTTTTGTTGTTGTTTTGCTTTGTATTAGTGTCTTTAATTTCTTCTCTATCTTGTGTTTTTTCGCCGCTAACAGTATTTTTGTCTTGCGTTTTTATTACTCCCGGACTATTTTGTGTATTTTCTTTTTCAAGAGGTGTTTTTCCTTCTTGTCCAACACTTTGATTGTTTTTTGTATTTTGAGTATTTTTATAGTTATTTTTTTCAACAAAATTTTTATCGGTATTCTTTTTGTTTAATCCCAATATTTCGGCAAAATCTCTCCCCTTTTCATTTGTGCTTTGCATATTTTGAGCACTTGAGTTTATAAAATTGTCGAAGTTTATAACTTTTGTGTTCTCTGCTATGAAATTTTGCATTATCTGCTTGCCCTTTTTTGTCTTGAAATAGTAATGTCGTCAAGTTCTTTGATTTGCGTTTGCTCAAACTCGAATAAGAAGTTTTTGTATTGTTTTTCTTTTAGTTTTTCAAGGACTTTAACTTCTTTGTAGGCTTCATTTACTCTTTGTTGCTGCTCATCAAGTTCAAATTGTGTTTTTTTGATGATTTCAAACTGCATTTTTATGTCTTGGTCTATTTGTATAAGATAGTTTTTATAACCTACAACAGTTTGAATATCTAATACCGATGAGTTTGTAATTGTCTCCAGTTGTGTTTGCAGGTACTCTTTTTTGTCATTCATTTCAAGTAGCACGTCTTTTTGTGATTCAAGAGTGGATATTATTCCCGCAAGTCTTAGTCTCTCATCCTCAAGCCTTTTTTCCTTGAGATTTAAGAAACTTTGGAGTCTAAAGTTGAACCTCCTCAAGTCAAATTTCCTCTTATACCAAGTTTGTTAATAAAAGGATACTCCATGGAGAATTTCACTTCATCGTCTAAAATATGGAAAAGATTTAGTGGAATTGAAAAAAAATACACCAAATTAATGATTACTTGCGTAGAATAAAAATCCTATCAGTAAATCTGCAAGCAAAAGATAAATCGTGCACAAAATGGCTGATTTTGTAGTTGATTCACCTACGTTTTTTGCACCGCCTTTGGTGTTATATCCAACCGTTGCGCAAACTGTTGCAATGATTGCGCCAAATAAAAATCCTTTAAAAATACTTACATAAATATCTTTTGTATTAAGCATAAGCCATACGGAGTTAAAATATCTGTTAGGATGCAAACCGACAGAAAAATACGATACAATCATACCGCCTAAAATACCGACAAACTCTGCAAGTATTACAACGCACATTACTCCAAAAGCGCCCGCTATAATTCTTGGGGCAAAGTAGTATCCTATCGGGTCAACTTTTAAAACTTGCATAGCATCAACTTGAGAGGTTACTTTCATATTGGCAATTTGAGCGGTTATTGCAGTTCCTGCGCGTGCGCCTATTGCAAGAGCGGCAAATCCGGGGGCAATTTCTCTAATTAATGCTATTGCCAAAAATCCGCCAATATAGGTGTCCGCTCCGCTCATAAGGAATTGATTTGAAACCTGAAGTGCTATAACTGATGCTGCTATAAAAACTATCATTAAAGATATACCAAGTGAGTCAAAGCCAATCCGAGCGGCTTGCGAAATAACGCTTTTAAAGGCAACATTGCCTAAAAAAGCGTATTTCATAGCTCTTATAAAATTCTCGACGCATTGTCCGAGAAAATTTATGCCTAAATTATTCATAAATAGGTGTGCACCATTTTTTGTATTTTTCGTTTTTGCCGCGAACAATATCAAAGTAGAGTTTTGATATTGCTGCAGTTTTTTCGCCTACTTTACCGTTTCCTATTGTTCTGTGGTCAATTGAACCTATAGGCGCAACTTGTGCACCCGTGCCGCAGAAGAAAGCTTCATCTGCAGTGTAGAGTTCTGTTCTGTCTATTTCTCTTTCGCAGACTTTCATACCGAGCTCTTCTTTTGCTATTTCAAGAATTGTATTTCTTGTTACACCAACCAATATGTTGCTCGTTGTTTGAGTTGTAACAAGAGTATCACCTTCAACAATAAAGAAGTTCATAGCAGAGCCTTCTGCAACATGACCTGAGGCAGATAATGATATGCAATCATCAAAGCCTGCTAACTTTGAGTCTGTAATCATAAGAGCGGTGTTAGCATAAGCACCTGAAACTTTTGCTCTTGGAGGAATAGTGTTGTCTTCAAGGCGTGCCCAGTTTGAAACGCAGATGTTGAGCATTTTTTCTCCGCCAAAATAATTACCCAGTTTAATTGTAAAAATCAAAACCGAATCGGGGTTATCAAGTAGGCTCGGGCCTATTTTAAGAGCACTTTTGTATACTTCGGGACGAACATAGCAGTCTTCTCTGTAATTGTTTTTCTTTAGTAAGTCTTTTGTAATTTGCATATATTCTTCAACAGTATGTTTTGGGTCCATATGCATAATTTTGCAGCTGTTTAATAGGCGCTCAAAGTGTTCTTTCATGCGGAAAGCGTATATCTGGTCTTCTTCTTCGTTATAGTATCCTCTGATACCTTCAAACACTGATGTGCCATATAAAAAAGCGTGGGTTCTTACAGGAATCATTGCTTCATTTGATGGTACATATTTGCCGTCCATGTAGTAATACTCTTGGCTCATTTGTTCCTCCAAAATTTTTCTGTGTACCAGTTAATTATCGCAAAATATTGTAAAAAAAGCTAGATTTTTACAATATTTTTATATAGAATGTAGCAATGCTGATAATAAATTTAATTTTATTTTCTTTATTTATATATATAATTACATATTCAATATACACTTTAACGCTTAATATAAAGGCTTTTAGCGTTAAGGAGTTTGTATCCGATACAAAAATGCTTCTTGAATCAGGTGCCACTCTTAATAATCTTTGCGTTATTATATGGGCTGATTCTTCAAATAAACACTTGTATGATTTGCTTAAGGTGTTAGATAATCAGACTTTTCCAAATCAAAATTATGAAGTGCATGTAATTTTTAAAAAAGACAAAGAAAATATTTCTATTCCCGAGTTTGTTTACGGTGCCAGAGTTCATATTATAGAAAATCCGGAGTATTTTTCAAAAGATAAAGCTGTTTCTCTCTTTGTAGAAAAAATGGTTTCCGAAGATAAATTTAGCGCATTTGTGTTTTTAGGCGCAGACAGAATGATTGATGAAAATTATCTTTCATCTGTAAATAAATCCGTACATAAGTCTTGTGTACTAACCGGTAAATTAAGTGTTGTATCTTCAAGCAATGATTTCTTTAAGCAGCTGAAATGCCAAGTTTTGCGCTCTTATTTAAAATATCAAAACAAAGTCCAAAATATTGTTCGCACAATGTTTGAACTGCCTGTTTTGATAGACGGTTCAAACTGTGTTATAAGTTCCGATATATTGGAGAAAACAGGAAGAGTCTGTTTTGAAACAAAAAATGACGAGTTAAAGTTTTCTCTGTTTCTTGCTTCAAATTCAATTTGCCCTACATTTTCTCCCTTTATTTCAACAACAATAGATGTAGAAAATTATGACGCCTCAACACCTTCTATTCTGCAAAGATTAAATATGTTCAAGTATTATTTTCCAAGGTCATTTTCAAAACCTTGGACCTTTAAGGAATTTGTATTTTACATCCTAAAACCCGATACCCTCGGTGTTATGATATCTTACTGCGTGTTATTTTTCTGCGCATTTAGGTACTATACATCCTTTGAGTTTAAGTTCACTTTGCACCTTGGCTTGCTTTTGATTTTAAACTTTATTTTAGGAACTTTTGCAGCAAAGCTTAATATAAAAGAAAGACTTTATATAACTTTCTACCCTGCTTGTATTTTCTGGCAAAGGGCAAAAATATTTACTAAGAAAATATCCATTGTCTGGATTGAAAATAAAATCCATGAGGATGAAAATGTAAACTCTGCAACGGTAAATGCCATAGTTTCTGACGGCAAAAGGGATACTTTGTGTAAGCTCACGCTTGTGTCTGAAGACGGTATGAGAAAAGTGGTTTTTGATTGCGGAAAAAGGCATATTGCCTCAGACTCTTTTATAAGAATGTATGACGCTATGGGTGACATAGTAAAAAAAGCAAAATCAAAAGGTCTAACACTTAAGATTTGTCAAACTTGCGGCAATTTTTGTTCTGTTCCTGACGGTACGGTGGATGTTCTAAAAGGTGAGTGCAGAGCAGCCTCGCCTGATGAAACAACGCTGCCTCAGACACTTATTTGGAATAGTTGTCCAAATTACCTCAGTTGTGAGCTAAGGGGCATAATTGATAATATGGCAAAAAAGATTGACCAGCAGTAAGCATTAAAAAAGCCGCTTAATTAAAGCGGCTTTCAAGTTTTATTTTGCTTAAACTTATTTGCTGAATAGTTCAAGTTCTTTTTGGTTTCTTGCAATTTCTTTGTTGATTGAATTTCTGTAAGCTACGGAAGCTACAATATTTCTTATAGTTGCAACCATTTCAATTTGAGTATCAAGTTTGTTTACCGCTGAACCTACGCCGACTGCCGAAGCACCTGCAGCAAATGCAAGAGGTGTTGTTTGCGCACTTATACCTGAAGCGCTCATTACAGGGATTGAAACGTGACGTGAAAGTTCAAGAGTGTTGCCTATAGTTGCTTGAGCTGTTTCAAGAAGAGCCTTAGCACCTACTGTTTTAACACCTTGAGGTTTCATACCTTCTGTTTGAATTAGGTCAACACCCAGTAATTCAAGGTTTTTAGCAAGTTCGATTTGTTCTTTAATGTCGATATTGCCGGGGATTGTGACGCAAATGAAAATATCTTTACCCTCAACAAGACTCATTGTTTCAAGGGTGATTTCATATACTTCATCAGCGCTAAATGTTTGACCTTTTTTATATAAAGCATCAAAGTTACCGATTTCTATAGCATCTGCACCCCATTTAACCGCTTGAGCAAGTTTAAAAGGATGAATTGATGAAACAAAAATAGGTAGTGTTGTATTTTTCTTTGCAACTTCAAATACTTCTTTGTCACAAGCAACGTCAACTGCACTTGCAAGACCCATTTGAGCTGCGCTTACAACTTTTTTAACAGAGTCAAGATTGTAATTATCAATACCTGAAATAATTTTAATCGCTCTTTTCTCTCTTAAATGTCTTTTAAAAACTTCAATACTTCTCATGTTTGTTCCTTTCCTAAAATTCACAAGAATTGTATCATAACATAGCACTTTGGGCAATGAAAAAATACTCTTCCTCGTTTAAATTCTCTATTATCTAATATACGATAATGGAGTGGTTACATGTTTAAAAAAACATTTTTTGCACTATTATTGCCTTTATTTTTATTTTTGTTAAGTAATGTTAACACACAGGCGCTTGCTTCAAACGCAGCGCGCTCAAGCGACGAGAGCGCAAGTATCAGCGTTTATGAAAAAATTACTCCCTCAATTGTTGCAATAGATGCTGACTTGGACCAAGGGATTTCATCGGGCACAGGGTGTGTCATAGACCCCTCGGGGATTATCCTTACAAGTTCTCATGTAATTAACAAATCAAAAAATATTGAAGTAACCACTCAAAGCGGCAAGACATATAAGGCAAGTGTTCTTGCGATATTAAAAGATAAAAATGATTTAGCACTCATTAAAATTTTACCAAAAGAAAAACTCCCCGTTATAAGACTTGGAGATTCTGAAACCATAAAAGTCGGTCAAAGAGTGCTGGCTATAGGTAACCCCTTTGGCTTTAGAGGCACTCTGACTACAGGAATTATTTCAAGAATTGATTATGACAGAAAAAAAATCCAAACTGACGCTGCCATTAACCCCGGCTGCTCGGGCGGGCCTTTATTAAACCTTGATGGGGAAGTAATAGGCATTAACCAGTCGATATACAATCCCGATAATAACCGCTCAAATATAGGTATAGGCTTTGCTGTTCCTGTTAACTACGCTAAGGAATTTATAACTCTTGCAAAAAACACTAAAAAGTACTAATCATTCAGATTTTTTTTAATACTTATAATTACATCTCTGTATATTTTTAACTCTTTGTTGTTTGAGTCGTCTAAAAGTTGCGTTATGTCATCTTTTATAGGGTTAATTTCTTTTTTTTCTTCAAATTCTCTAAGATTGATTTTAAGCACCCGAAGTATTTTAATGAAGTTCTCTAACGACGGATAATGAAGTCCTGCTTCAATTCTTGAGAGCTGCTTTTCGTGAATGCCCACTTTTTCTGCAAGCTCAAACTGAGTAAGCTTCAGGCGTTTTCTCTGCTGTTTTATTTTTTGTCCAATAAACTTCTTGTCTTCGGTAATCATTTTGTAACTCCATGTTACCCTTTTTATTTAGCATAGGGCGCTTTTGTTACTTTTTAAACCATAAAAGTATTACAAAATATTTGCAAAAGTAATAAACATGTTCTATACTCAAATTAGAATTAAGAGGTTGAGATATGAAAAAA
>CALUSB010000033.1 GCA_944323335.1 Candidatus Gastranaerophilales bacterium | reverse complement strand
CCTATTGAAAAATGGCAAGAAATAGGCCGTGAACAGGAAAGACTCGTAAGTCTTATGAACGGCGGCAAAAAACTTCATATTATAGGAGAAAAAACAGATATTACATTTTCTGTAGAAGGCAGAAAATGGGTAAGCTGCTCAGGTCTTAATAACTTCCCTGACGGCGAGATTTTTACTTCTCCTGTTGAAGACAGTGCAAACGGTGAAATTTATTTTGATTTCCCTGCAATATACAGAGGCAACGAGTCCCATAAAATCTGGCTAAAACTTGAAAACGGCAAAGTAGTTGACGCCAAAGCGGAAAAAGGCGAGGACTTCTTGCTATCTATGCTTGATATGGACGCAGGCAGCCGCTTTGTAGGCGAAATCGCAATAGGTACAAATGACAGAGTTAAAGATGTAACAGGCAATATATTGTTTGATGAAAAAATCGGCGGCTCAATTCATATGGCACTTGGTGCAAGCTATCCCGAAACAGGCGGCAAAAACGAATCAGGACTTCACTGGGATATTATTAAAAACATGAAAGAAAACTCAAAAATATTCCTTGATGACAAACTGATTTATGAAAACGGAAAATTTGTAATATAGTAAATGAAACCCGAAGAAACTCTAAAACCCTATATTTTGGAGCTTGAGTCAAATATAAAGGCTCTTGTTGAAAGTAATCCAAATGAACTTAAAGATGAGGTTCTTCGGTTTCTTTTTGCCAAATCTAAAAGATTAAGGCCTGTTTTTTGTTACATCTGCTCAATTGCTCTTGGACACAAACCTGATAGCGAAGTTCAAAAAATCGCTCTTGCGCTTGAGATTTTGCACAGTGCTACACTTGTGCATGATGATGTTTTGGATGAAAGCACAAAAAGGCGCGATGAAGATAGTTTTTATCAAAAATTCGGTTCAAAAAAATCAATAGTAATCGGGGATTATCTTCTCTCGCTTTGTTTAGAGGTTCTATCGGACATAAAAAATCCAAAAATTTTAAAGATATTTTCAGATAATATTTTAAAAACAATAAATGGCGAGATTAATCAGTTTCAAACAAGATTTGAATTTCAGACAAAAGAAGATTACATACAAAAAACAAGTGCAAAAACAGCTAATCTTTTTGTTTGTGCTGCAAAAAGTGTCTGTGCCATATTTAATGCCGATAAAGAAAAAAGCAAGCTGTTAGAAGATTTTGCACTTAGGTTTGGTACGATTTTTCAATTGAGAAATGATATAGATGATTTTACAAAAAATACATCCGATATAAAAAACGGCATTTATACACTTTGTCTGATTTATTTTAAGCAGGAAAATCCCTCTTGTGATATTATGAATATTAACAATACGGACATTGAAAAGTATACAAAAAAAGCGCTTAATGAAGTAGATAAAATGGCAAAAGACACTGTAAAATCAATGCGCAATACTTTTTGTGATGAGGCTTTTGCTTTACTTGAGGCGCTTTGTCTTAACAACCTGAGGATAAAATGAAAAAAATACAATTTGCAAAAGTAGCAAAAGAATTTATAAAAGAAACCTTTGACACGTTATTATTTGTCATAGTGGCAGTAATTTTAATAAGGTTTTTTATAGGCGAGCTAAGGTGGATACCGTCAGGCTCAATGCACCCTACTTTAATTGAAAAAGACAGGCTATTTGTTGAAAAAGTCTCAAAACCTTTTAGAGAGCTTAAACGCGGTGATGTTGTGGTTTTTTATCCTCCGGATGAAAGGCTTAAAAAAGATGTCTTTTCCGTATTTTCTCGTCTTACGGGAATTTTTTGCAGGGATATTGCTTACATAAAAAGAATTGTGGGCACAGAAGGCGACAAGTTTGAAATAAAACAGGACAAAGACGGCGACTGGTATGTTTATATAAACGACATTCCTCTTGATGAGCCTTATATTTTATCTAAAAAAGACTGGACACCCTGCAGGGATGATATGTACTGCGGGCCTTTTATAATACCCGAGGGGCAGTATTTTATGATGGGAGATAACCGCGGAAACTCTCAGGACAGCCGTTTTTGGGGATTTTTACCTAAAGATAGAGTTATAGGCAGAGCCTACTTTGTTTTCTGGCCTCTAAATCGTATAGAAATGCTCAATAAGTATGCAAAATAACTTGCCTATAGCATTTAGAGTAATATTTATACATAATTTGACATACTAGTGTATTTTGTTGTCTAATTATAATAACCGGACTTGTCTTTTGGAAGTTTTGAATGCGTATAAAACAGTTAGAAATAGACAACTTTAAATCTTTTGCCAACCAAAACACCATACCGTTTTTGGATGGTTTTACCGTTGTGTCCGGCCCTAACGGTTCAGGCAAAAGTAATATCATCGACTGCATACTTTTTGCTCTTGGTCTTTCAAGCGCCAGAGCTCTTCGCTCCGAGCAAGGCGTCGGGGATTTAATCACAACTCACAATAACAGAAACGAAGCTTCCGTCAGGGTTACTTTTGCACTTGATGATGAAGAAGAACTTATTATAGCAAGGAAAATAAAAAGAACATCTCAAGGTGTGCAAAGTATTTATTATATGAACGATAAGCAATGCACCCTTACGCAAGTCCACTCTGAGCTTGAAAAATACAACATCACACCAAACAGCTATAACGTCATTATGCAAGGTGATGTTACGACAATTGCTAACTGCAGCGCAAAAGAAAGAAGAGTGTACTTAGATGAAATAGCCGGCACTGCTGATTTTGACAGGAAAATAGCTGCAGCGCAAAAGGAGCTTGAAACCGTTGAAGCTCGTGTTCAAAATTCTCTTATCGTTAAAAATGAAAAAGACGCAAGGCTGGATGAATTAAAAGAAGAGAGGGAAATTGCTCTTAAATATAAAGCCCTAAATGATGAAAAACAAGAGCTTGAGGGCAAAATAAATGTTATAAAATACTTTGATACAAAGCGCTCATTAGAGCTTGTGCACCAAAATATTTTAACTTCCACAAAAGAAATAAAAGTCCAAAATACCCGTTTGGATGAAGTAAAGTCAAAAATTGAAGATAAAAAAGAAAAATACCGAGAAATTTGCGAAATGGTTCGCGCTCAAGGTGAAGACAAGCAGCTTGAGGTAAAAAAACTTCTTGAAGAAAAGAAAGGCGAAATAAGCCGCAAAGAAACTTCAATTGCGCACAGTGACAAGCTAATTCTCGATAACAAAAAAACTGCCGAAAATTCAAGAAACGGTATAGAAAATCTTACACAGAAAAAAGAAGAGATTATAAAAGCTATTGCCCAAAAAGAATCTGAAGTTAAGGAAAAAGAAGAGCTCTTAGAGAAGAAAAAACAAGAGCTTGCGCAGATTTTGCTTGAGATGTCAGGGCTAAATAAGACTGCTGATGAGCATATAGAAAGAAGAAACTTTTTAAGAAAAGAACTCGATAATCTTAAAGACAAAGAAACCGAGCTTATAAAAACAAAGCTTCCTCTTGAAAACGAGCTAACTAATCTTCAAAAAGAGCTGAGTGAGGCAAATAAGCAAATCGAGGAACTTGAAGAGGGTCAAAAAACATTTGATGATAAGCGAGATAAGCTTGAGCTTCAAATTCAAACACTGCAAAAAGAGCTTGATGAGTGTAAAACAGTTCAAAAGCTGACTTTTGAAGATTTGGATAAAACTCGCACACAATTGCAGGATTTAGGGCATAGTATTCAACTTTCGCACAAAAAAATTGCCACTCTTGAGGCAAATAAACAAGCATATAAGACGGTAACTCTTGGCGCTGGTGTTGAAACTATTATGAACGCTCATTTAGAGGGTGTGCATGCGCCTCTTATGCAATTAGCTGAAGTTGACGGGGAATATACCGATGCTATTGACGTTGCTATGGGCGGGCGCTCAAGATTTGTTGTGGTGGACGACGAGAATGTGGCAGCACGTGCAATTGAAATTTTAAAATCTCAAGGTCGTGACAGGGCAACATTTTTGCCTTTGAATAAAATCAAAAAAGCCCCGACTCGCCTTTCTCTTCCAAAAGATGAGGGTGTAATTGATTTTGCAATAAATCTTATAGACTTTGATGACAAATACATTGATGCTTTTTATTTTGCACTGGGAGAAACGGTTGTTGTAGAAAATCTTAACTGCGCTAAAAAATTAATGAGCAAGTACCGTGTTGTAACACTTGAGGGTGATATTTTTGAAAAATCAGGTGCTATAACAGGCGGTGCAAGAAAAAGAGCAACTTCCCTGTTTGGGAAAGCTGAAGATAAGGAACTTGAAACTTTCAAAAGACGCTTAAAGGCGTTTGAAGCTGAGTATAGCGAGCTTGAAATTAAACGTGACAGTTTAGAAAAGCGACTTGAGCAGGTTAGAGCTGATTATTCAAATGCGTCAAATGTTTATAATGGTGCAAAATATGAACTTCAAAACTTAATTAAAGTTAACTCAGGCGCAAAAGAGGCTATTGAGAAGAAGTTTGCAAGAATAAATGAAATAACGCCCAAAATAAAAGAAAACGAAAAGAAACTTGATTCGCTTGAAGCAAAACATGTGGATATGCTTGATGAAATATCAAAAATTCAAGCAGAAGTTGAAGAAGTTGAAAAACTCATTGACGAGGGTGAATTAAAAGAACTGAAAGAAAAAACTCAAGGTGTGGAAAATCAAATCCGCGATATTGAGCGCAATATTTTAAATATTCAAAATGATATTGAAAAAGAAAAGAACAATATCAAATTTCACGATATGAGTATTAAACAACGTCAGGATGATATTGAGCGCACAAACGAAGAAAATATAAAACTTGAAGAAGATAAGAAAAAATACGCAAAAGAAATTGAAGAGCTTCAAGTTGTTCTAAAAGAATATGAAGCAAAAATAGAAGAGCTTGGTAAAAATCTTGCTCAATACCAAAAACAGCGTGACGAAGCGCAAAATGAACTTCTCGAGCTTGAAAAAACTAAAAATAACGCAGAAGCTGAGCTTGAGAGAATTAACGAACAGATAGAAAGCTTTAAAACAAGAAGACGCGAGCTTGAGCTGATGTTGGAGCAAGCAGCAGCAGAGCTTGAAGAGGCGGGAATTAACCCCAAAGAGGTTGAACCTACAGAGATTTCTCTTGATGAGATAAATCAAAAAATACAAAAACTCCAAAAGAAAATCGAAGCGCTTGGTCTTGTTAACATGAGGGCAATTAATGACTATGAAACGGTTTCAAATGCATTAAAAGAACTAAGCGAGAGAATAGAAACTTTAGAGAAAGAACGTATTGAAATTAACGAGCGTATGAGGGGCTATGAAACAAATAAAAAAGAAGAGTTCCTAAAAACATTTAACGCAGTTAATCAAAACTTTAAAGATATTTTCCCGATGCTCTCAGAAGGCGAGGGCGAATTGGTTCTTGAAAATCCAAGCGACCCGTTTGCAGGCGGCTTAGTCTTTAAGGCAAGTATCCGTGACAAGAAAAACCAAAAACTTGCCGCTATGTCAGGGGGCGAAAAGACTCTTACAGCGCTTGCCTTTGTATTTGCGGTTCAAAGATATCTGCCAGCGCCTTTCTACGCTTTTGATGAGGTTGATATGCACCTTGACGGGCCAAATGTTGAGCGCCTTGCAAGGATGATAAACATTCAGGCCAAACAAACTCAATTTGTTGTTGTAAGCTTGAGAAAACCTATGATTGACTCGGCAGACAGAATGATAGGTGTTACTCAAAGAGGTAAAGGTATTACAAAAATCTCAGGTGTCGGCTTAAAAGAAGAGGCATTGTCGGAAGAAAAAGAAGCAGGGATAGCATAAGATGAACAACGCAGTTAGTGATTTTTACTCAAATAATAAAGAACAAGCGCTGAAAGACGCCTCTTTTCTTGACTCTACGGTAGATTTTGCGGGTAACATGGAATTTATTTCAAAAAACGGCATACAAAAAGACGCTAACATTGACACTATCGAAATACTTGTGGATATGGCTCGCTCGGGCAAGATTGACCCTTGGAATATTGATATTGTTGACCTTTATGACAAGTATATGGCAAGGCTTGCGGAATTAAACATTAAAGATTTAAAATCAGTCGGCAGAGCGCTTTTGTTTGCTTCAATCCTTCTTAGATTAAAATCAAACATAATAGAGGGTATTACCCTTGATGACCTTGAAGCACCGCAGGATGAGTTTTTTGAAGATGACGGTTTTGAGGCAGAGTATGAGCCTGAGCAGCTGCAGCTGCCCTCGTCAAATGTTGTTTCTTTTGATGAAGTTCTGCAAAGGCGTACAAGCGTTAGGCTTAATCGTAACAGAAACGTAACCTTAAAAGACCTTATCAGACATTTGGAGTTTTATGAACAGTTAGAGAAAAAACAAGCTCTAAAAAACACCCTTGAGCGCCAAAAAAGACGCGTCAGGGATTATTCAAAACTCAAGGCAAAAGATATTCTAAATCTGGCGCATGACGAGTATATTGAAACTGTAGTTGAAAAAATGCGTCAAAACCTTGAGCAGATTTTAAAAAGAGAAGATAAAATTGAACTTCGCGAACTGACTCTTCTTGGTTTTGACAGAAGCAGCGCTTACATTGCAATTTTATTTTTAATGGTAAAAGAAAACATAGACATAGTTCAAGACAGTTTTTATGGAAAATTGTACGTAACAAAGGCAAAAAATGCTCCTTTGGAGGATAGTGAAGTTGCAAGCTGAAGAAACAAATGAAATAAATAACCTGAAAGCAAAAGTTGAGGCTGTTTTGTTTGTGACGGCTCGCGCTATGCAGCCGCTTGAGATAGCTGAGCTTTTGGGTGTTAGAGAAGATGAAGTCGAAAGTGCGCTTTTGGATTTGATGTTTGACTACTCTTCTCGTGATGGCGCTCTTGAGATTGATGATGAGGACGGCTATATTATTCAGGTTCGCGCCGAGCACTTGGATATTGTAGAAAAGCTCTGCCCTGTGGATTTAAAACCTGCGGTTTTAAAAACGCTTACAGTTATTGCCCTAAAAGAACCCATAAGACAATCCGCGCTTAAAGAGCTTCGCTCAAATGCCTATGAGCATGTTGCAGAACTTGTTGAAAAGGGCTTGATTTCTCGCACAAAAGATAAAAACGGTCGCTCATATAACCTTAAAACAACTCCAAAGTTTGCAGAGTATTTTAAACTTAAAGGGGATGCAAAAACCCTTGCCAAGCTCCTTGACTCAAATAAAGACCTAAAAGATATGTAATTTTGCCTGTTGCAATTTGCGAGCCTTTTTTAGTATAATTTTAATGTCTTAAAGACAAAGATATTAAAATTTAAGGAGTAATGAAATGAAAGTTAAAATCGAAGAAGGCTGCATAGCTTGCGGCGCATGCGAATCGTTCTGCCCCGATGTATTCAAAGTAGAAGATGTTGCAACAGTTAATGACGCAAATGTTGCAAGCAATGAAGACTGCGTTAAAGAAGCAGCTGACGCTTGCCCTGTTAGCGTTATTTCTGTAGAAGAATAAGATAACAAAACAATTTAAAAGCGCCTTTTAGCTTTAGCTGATTGGCGCTTTTATTTTGTCGTTAAAATCCTTGGTAAACTTATCAAGAGTCGGTATTTCAGGTTCTTTATGCTCAACATTATTTGCTTTTTGGTATTGTTTGTTTATAACTTTTCCTATTGTGTTTGCAATAAATGTAGTTATTGCACCAAATGTCAGAGATTTTATTCCCGCATACATTTTCATTGTTGCAAAAGTTGTAGCTATCATACCTAAACCAAGCGGTACACCTGTTGTAAGGGCGACTTCTACTCTTTGGTCTTTATCTTCCGCTTGCGCAAGATATACCCCCATAAGTCCTGCGGTACCTGCCATACTGAGGATATCTGTCGGTGCACTGCCTATTTTAACATCACGCATTTTATCAAATAAATCATTGGCTTCTGTCCTTATTGCATTATTTAATGCTCGAGCAGCGTCACTTCTTGATTTTGCAATATTTTGAGAATGTTTTAGCAGATATTCTTCACCGCAGCTGCTTTCAAGGAGTTCAAGAATTTGTTTATCAAGTTTATTTATTTGATTTTTTGCATCTCTTAAAGGGGATATAAATTTTTCTTTTTGAGCTTTAATTAAATCTTCTGCAATAAAGTTGCCAAAACCGTCTACATCTTTGCCTTTGCTTTTTACTGCACGTCTTATAAGATTGTTAAAATTGCTTCTTACGGTTCTGCATATTCCCTTACCGTCGCCGACGTTATCCATAATTTTTTCTATATCTGTTATTCTGCCCGATTCAACACCGTCTACAAATTTTTGAACAGAGTTAGGGGTGAAGCGTTTTTTTATAATTTCATTTCTTTTTTGTATCAGTTTTTCAATTTGTTCTCTTATTTCATTGTCATCAAGAGTATCAAGAACTTTCTTAATTTTAGCGTCAAAAGCCATATAAGCGTTGTCTGCGTGCTTGTATGCGCCTTGTGTCATTTTGACACCTGTTTGTTTGTAGATATCAGATGTTTTTTTTGCAAACTGTTTAAGCCCCGGGATTTTTTCAAGTATTGGTAAAATATAGCAATCTTTAAAGTTTGCCATATTGTTCATAAAGTTACTTAGTTTTATTACTTTTTTATCTTTTGCACTTGCTTGAATGGTTTCTTTTAGTTTGGTAAGGTTAAAAATCTCATCGCCGTCTTTAAAGTTTTCTTTTAAAATTTTTGCAACTTTTTTATTCCATCCGCGCGTATTTGTGAGTACTCCAAGTAAGGTTGCTGCACCTGCCACACCAAGAGATAAGCTTGCTATTAGTGCTTTTTTGCTTTTCTTGTTTTTTTCTTGCGGCTGCTCTTGAGAGGGGGTTTGCTCTTGTGTCTTAGGGGTGATTTCTATTGTATCATTTTTTTGCTGAGCATTCGATGAAGGCGTACTCAGGTATTTTGAGTACACGGGTTGTGTATTTGTTTGTATAAGAGTCTGCGGACTTATTTTATCAACCATATTGCCTTCAAAAAGTCATTATCCTATATAAATATCAAAACAGAAAGTTCTTAAAAATTGCCTTTTGGTGTAGTTATTTTCTTCTTTTTTTACGTTTTTTATCGGCAAGTTTTTCATCTAAGTCAGACTTCGCGTTATCAATAGAATATTTGGCAAGAGGTTTTTTAGTTTTTTTATCGTAGAAAACGAGCCAGTGGTGTTTTTTTCTGTCATTTACACAGAAAGAAAATTTTCCCACAACCCTGTCTCCGGGGCCGATATTTTTAAACCACAAAGACGTATCTCCAAAAGGAGAAGGGAAAAATGTTGACCTTGTATCGTTTACAAGTGCTATATCAAAAGCAGAGAAAGTATTTTGTGTAAAATTATCTATACCAAGAGATATTGTTATAGTGTTATCTTCTCCAAAGGGGTCTTTTTCAAAGGTTATATTGTTAATTCTTACATTTAACCCGTCAAGTCTCATCTCTTCCTGTCTGAATGCGTCTTTTGAAAATACGGGCATTTCAAGATTTGAGAGAACTTTTATTTTTAATTCGTCCCCGGGTTGAATAAGTACACTGTCGCCTTTTCTTAGTATTGCTGCAGTAAGCCCTACAACACCGCCGATTGCAGCGCCGCCTGCCAAGGTGTAACCTTGAGATGCAATAGCAGCTTCTATACCTAAAAGGTTAAGCGCCATAAAACCGCCCACAACACCGCCTGCCAAAGTGTAGCCGACATGCTCTCCTATGGCTTTGGCCGTGCCTTTTGCAAGGTTTTCTTTTGTAGAAATAGAGGCTTGAATTGGCACCTGTCTGCCATCAGGTGTAACAAGATAGTCAAAATCCATTATTATATACCCGTCACGCCCCATATTTTTAGCATCCTGCATATACTGCACTTTGCCATGTGCTATTGTACCTTTTGGAATGATTATTCCTTTCTCGCTTGAAACATCTTCTGAAACTTCGGCAAAAAATTCATCTCCCTCTTGAGTGTAACCTGCGCTTAGTACCTGAGAAACCGTCATTTTGATAACGTCTTTGGCCTCAAGAGTTTCTACTTCTCCGGTGAAGAGTTTTTTATCAAGCTCCTTGCTTTTTATATCCGTTTGTTCAACATACCCCTCTATTGCAGCGTGGCAGAGCGGAGTAAACAAAAACATTATTAAAAGTAATGATATTAATTTTTTCAAAACTTCCTCTTAAAATAAACAAATCCCCTTAGTGTTCATTATAATACAATTAAAATCTCAAAACTACATAAAACTTAAAAAAATAGTTTAAATACATCAATATATGCTAGAATACTTTTGACTTGGATGAGGAATTTTATGAGTGAAAATTGTATTTTTTGTAAAATTGCAAACGGACAAATCCCCTCGGAGTTTGTGTATGAATCAGATAATGTAGTTGTGTTTAATGACATTAATCCTCAAGCGCCAACGCATCTTTTGGTTGTTCCAAAGGTTCATATTGAAACTCTTAACGAATTAAACGATAAGGCTCTTATGGCTGAATTACTTGCCGCTGTTAAAGCTGCGACAAAAAAACTTGGTATTAGCGACTATCGAACTGTCATAAACACAGGCAAAGGTGCGGGGCAAGAGGTTTTTCACCTGCATATTCATGTTATGGCAGGA
The DNA here is from genome assembly GCA_944323335.1 of Candidatus Gastranaerophilales bacterium. Lineage (GTDB taxonomy): Bacteria > Cyanobacteriota > Vampirovibrionia > Gastranaerophilales > Gastranaerophilaceae > Galligastranaerophilus. The sequence goes on along the minus strand of CALUSB010000033.1, from coordinate 8,261 downwards.
AGAGAATTTTCTTGGCCGGCGGGCTAAAAAAAGTTAACTTTTGTAAAATGATTTTTTGCTTGCGCAATAATCTGTAAAAAAATACCTTATTTAGAATATAAGGAGGAAGTTTATGTATAGTGAAAATTTCATGCGATATTTGATCGCTTATCAAACGGATGAAATGGAACCAACCGAAGCCAAAAAAGAATTTAAAAAAGAGAAAAAACCTCTTATGATTGATTTAATCGGTGTTAAATATGCAGCAGTTCCCATCAAATATCACGCAAAATAAAGACTCTTTAAGAAAATATTGTAAAAATTTAAGACATGAGCTTTTTTTAAAAAATGAGCTGGAGCAGATTTCAAAAGCTATTGTTAATAACATTTTAAAATCAGATTTTTTTAAAAACGCAAAAAATATCATGCTTTTTTATCCTCTAAAAGAAGAAATAAATCTTTTGGATTTATTGAGGTGTGAGGATAAAAATTTTTATTTTCCAAAATGCGAGGGCAAAAACCTCCTTATCTGCCCGTATTGTGACAAATTTAGTGTAAACAGGTATTCTATTTTAGAACCTGAGTCAAATCCTATTGAAGATTTATCTGTTTTAGATTTAATTTTTGTACCAGCACTTTGCGCGGATAAAAACTTTTATCGACTCGGTTATGGCGGCGGATATTATGACAGATTTTTATCAAATAAAAATTTAAGAGCGAAGAAAATTGTTCCTATAAGTGAAAAATTTGTATGCCAAAAGTTACCAAGTGATAAGTTTGATATTGCTTGTGATATTTTAGTTTGCGAAAATAGTGTTATGCAATAGGAATAAACACGTGGAAATTGGCGTCACGGCCTGTCATTTGCGATGTTATATGGTCGCTTGATTCTCTGCCGTCACCAAGGGCTATTGAAATGTGTCCGTGTTCATTTCCTGCATTTGGCTCCCAAACAACTATAGCTCCTGCCGGAAGTGAGGAGAGTTCATCTCTTGAGACACTTACTTCTCTAAAATATGCACCCATGCCCTGACCGCTTTGCAGCTCCGGTATAGCTTGATAAGCGCTGTTGTATGATAATCTTTTACCATATATTCTTTGAAGTGAATCGTTAACACCTTTTAAACACCAGCCTGTCGTGCCGTCAACAGTTAGGGCAGATTGAGCAATTTTTTGTCCGGCTTGAGCATTGTAACCGTCAAGCGAAGCTTGTACTGTATTAGCAGAACTTGTTAAACTTTGTATTCCTTGTATTGTAGAAGTGTTTTCAACCTGCTGCTTTACTGTTCCTGAAATTAGCTCACTAAGGGTGTTGTTATAATTTTGCATTTCCTTAATGATGTCCATATAAACAGAGTCAGACTGTTTGTTTAATTCTTTTATTTCAGAATTTATAGAGCTTCTGTCTTCATCATCTTGAGCAAAAGCGAGTTGTGATATTAAGCTTTGTTTTTGTTGTCTTATTGAGTCAAGTTCTTGTTGGAGCTTTTTCATTATTTCTTTGTGCTCTTGAGCCTTTTCAAGAGCTTCAAGGGAAAATGAATCAGTACCTAAATCAATTGACTGCAGCGCATCTTCACTGCTTGCTCCTGCTATGGAACTTGCACTTGTGCTGCTTTGTTGAGTACTTGTTGCTCCTGTGGCTTGCAGACCGTATAACGGGTCATTTGGGTTAATAGAATTTATTGACATTGTCTTTCCTTTTTTATAATTATCGGTAAATATTTAATTTTCTTTAGTTAAGCGTTTTTGTATTCGTTCCAATATTGGTTTATTTTTTTGACATAATTTTGTGTTTCACTATAAGGGGGAATACCTCCATATTTTTGAACTGCCCCCGGGCCTGCATTATATGCCGCAAGAGCTAAATCATAGCTTCCGAATTTTTCATACATTTGTTTAAGGTATTTTACCCCGCCTTTTATGTTTTGTTCAGGGTCGTAAGCGTCTGTCACACCTAAACTTGCTGCAGTTGAAGGCATTAACTGCATTAGGCCTTGCGCTCCGCATGATGATGTTGCGTTAGGGTTAAAACTTGATTCTGCCTTGACTACTGCTTTTACAAAGTTGGGGTCAAGTCCTGCTTCATTTGCGTATTTTTCAATCAAGGCATCGATTTGTGCCGTTGAACCGTCAAGGTTTGATGTTATTTTACCTGAAGTTGTCGTAGCGTTTGTATTGGTTGTTGTTAAACCGCCCGTACTTGATGCGCCGGCTGTAAGCGATTGAAGTTCAAGTGCGCTTTGTTGTGCTTGGATTGCAAGTTTTTGCATATCTATCTGGAACTGAGTTACTGTGTTTAAAAGTTCTGTATTTAGTTTATTTATTTTTGAATTAATTTCACTTATCTGAGAAAAAGCATTATTTGAATCAAACCCCTCTTCGCTAAGTGCTGCGCTTTGTATTTCTTTGTTCAAAGAGTTTCTTTCTCTTCTTGCTTCTTCAAGTTCCATTTGAATTTGAGCTATAGTTAGTTCGTATTGTTCTTTTAGCAGCTCTTCTTGACTTTTTTGGTTTTGCTCAAGAAGTGCACCAAGCTCTTCTGTTCCCATAGAGCTTAAATCAAGACTCATATACTCATCTTCGCTCTGCCCTGTTGTACTTTGTGCTTGACTGTTGTTGTTTGTGCTTGTTTGCTGAGCAGTGACATTTGGGTTATTTGATACGATATTTAATAATTCGGGTTTATTTACTGACATAGTTATTTTTCCTTTGTATATATAAAGTATATACTTTATAAAAAATTGCCATGGCTTTAAATTTTTATTAAAAAACATTAAGGTATTTTTTAGCCTTTTTTATTGCCTAAAGGGTTATTGTTTATACTCTTTAGGTGATTTATCCTTTTTAAAAATAATAAAAGGAGGTAAAAATGCCATCTGAATTAGAGGGAACAAAAACACAAAAAAACCTTATGAAAGCTTTTGCAGGTGAAGCTATGGCGAGAAATCGCTACACATATTATGCAAAAATTGCCCGAGAAGAAGGTTACGGGCAGATAGGGGGGATATTTCTTGAAACTGCTGAAAATGAAAAAATGCACGCCAAAAGATTTTTTCAATTTTTAGGAAAAGATAATATCCCGATAGAACTTTCCGATGTTACCTATCCTATAGGATTAAGTGACACTCTAACTAATCTTGAGTATTCAATAAACGGTGAACATGAGGAAAATACTTATATTTATCCTGAATTTGCACGAATTGCCCGCGAGGAGGGTTTTGAATCAATTGGCGCATGCTTTGAGGCTATAGTGCATGCTGAAAGAGCTCATGAAGAAAGGTATAAAGCACTAAGAGAAAACATAGAAAATAACTTGGTATTTAAAAGAGATAATGAAGTTATTTGGAAATGCCGCAAATGCGGGTATCTGCATACAGGATTTGAAGCACCTTATGCTTGTCCTGCTTGTTTGCATCCGAGAGCCTATTTTGAACTTTTTGTAAAAAATTACTAGTTTTAAGCGCCCTTTTAAACAGGGCGCTTTATTTTGTTTTTTGTTTGTTTTAAAATCTACAGTATGAAAGTATATTTAGGTATAGATGTAGGCTCAGTTACAACAAAACTGGCCGTTATAGATGAAGATGGAAAATACATAGATTCTTACATGTTAAGAACTGCAGGTCAGCCCGTGAAAGCAGTTCAAGGCGGGCTTAGCGAGTTGTTGAAAAAATCACTTTGTGACTATGAAGTGTGCTCAGTTGGTACGACAGGCAGCGGTAGAAATCTTGCCGGTGCGCTTGTTGGAGCTGATGTTATAAAAAATGAAATAACAGCACACGCTGTGGCTGCCTCGGTCATTGTTCCGGGGGTTCAAACAATCCTTGAAATCGGCGGACAAGACAGTAAAATAATAATTTTAAGAGACGGTATTGTAACGGATTTTGCCATGAATACCGTTTGTGCCGCAGGAACGGGAAGCTTCCTTGACCAGCAGGCAGGAAGATTAAATGTAAAAATTGAGGACTTTGGTTCAATTGCGCTTCAATCAACTTCTCCTGCAAGAATAGCAGGCAGATGCGGTGTTTTTGCCGAATCCGATTTAATACACAAGCAGCAGCTTGGGTATCCTGTAGAGGACTTGTTGTATGGTCTTTGTCAGGCGCTTGTCAGAAATTACCTCTCAAACCTTGCATTAGGTAAGGAATTATTGCCTATAGTAACTTTTCAAGGTGGAGTTGCAACGAACAAAGGCATGGTTAAGGCTTTTCAAGAAGCGCTTGGCTGCGAGATTGTAGTACCTCCTAACCATCAGACAATGGGCGCTATAGGCGCGGCATTGCTTGCAATGGAGCAGCACCAGTTTACAAACGAACCGACTAAGTTTAAAGGCTGGCAAACAAAAGATATGCATTTTAATTCCGTTACTTGCACATGTGACGGGTGTTCAAATAACTGCGAAGTTATATCAATCGTTGAAGGGGATATTGAACCTTTAAAACCCGGTGAAGCACATAAAATCACAGATGTTAAAGGTAATCTCATTGCTCGCTGGGGCGGTACGTGCGGCAGATGGGATATAGGTTAAAAAAAATAAAAATAAAAAAGCCGCCTTATTGGCGGCTTTAGTTTATCTAAACATTTGCTTTGCTTTTTGCTTTTTCAACACATTCAATAAGTGTTTTTGCAACTGTTTTTTGTTCTTCTTCGGTAATTTCAGCAAACATAGGCAGCGAGAGCACAAGCTTTGTATTTTTTTCCGTATTTGGAAGCAGCCCCTCTTTTAAGCCTAAGTAGCTGTGTACTTTTTGTAAATGCAGCGGTACGGGGTAGTATATCATAGCGCCGATACCGTTTTCTTGAAGAAGTTTATGAACCTCATCGCGGTTAGGAATTTTAACAGTGTATTGGTGATAAACACAGTATGTATCATCAAGTTCTTTAGGTGTTTCAATATCTTTAGCGTCTTTAAAGAGTTCATTGTAAAAAGCAGCGTGCTCGCGTCTTTTTTTGTTCCATTCATCAATATACCTTAGTTTTATTCTTAAAATTGCTGCTTGAACTTCGTCTAATCTCGAGTTAACCCCTATTTCATCGTGATAGTAGCGAACTGCTCCGCCGTGGTTTCTAAGTGCGATTATTCTGTTTTTGAGATATTCGCTATTTGTTGAAACAAGGCCGCCATCGCCCATTGTACCCAGGTTTTTGGTCGGATAGAAGCTAAAACATCCGATATCGCCGAATGTGCCTACTTTTTTACCTTTAAATTCAGCGCCGATTGCCTGACATGCATCTTCAATTACAAATAAATTGTGTCTTTTTGCAATATCCATAATCACATCCATATTGCAGGGCTGACCATACAAGTGGACAGGCAATATTGCTTTTGTTTTGGGTGTGATTTTTGATTCTATTTCATTAACGTCAATATTAAAAGTGTCAGGGTCGATATCTACAAATACGGGTTTTGCACCAACTATGCCTATAGCTTCTGTTGTTGCAACAAAAGTAAAGGCTACCGTTATAACTTCATCACCCGCACCGATGTCTAAAGCGCGCAGTGCAAGATGCAATGCGTCTGTTCCGCTGTTAAGCGCGACTGCATGGTTGCAGCCTAAAAACTTTGCGATTTCTTCTTCAAAGGCTTTATTATGTTTGCCTAAGATATATGAACCGCTTCTTAAAACTTCAACAACCTCTTTTTCAACTTCTGCTCCGACTGTAGCATATTGTCTTTTTGAATCAATAATAGGTATCATACTTTTTCTCTCCCGATACTAACTTAATACAATGTTAGCACAAAATAATGCCCTCTTAACATAATCTTTATGAAATGTTAAAAAGCACACCTTAGAGCCCACAAGGCTCAAGATGTGCTTTTTGTGTGTTATGGAGAGAAATTAGGGTCAATTTCTTACTATATTAAGCTTAAAGCTAAAGATGGGATTTGGTTAGCTTGAGTCAGCATAGAGCCTGAAACTTGTTCAAGTATTTGCTGTTTAATCATTTCAGAGCTTGCTTCAGCTACATCTGTATCTGTAATTCTGCCTTTAGCGTTAGTTAGGTTTTCAACTGTTATGGTTAAGTTGTCATAAGTTGATGTCATTCTGTTTAAAAAACCGCCTAAAAGACCTCTTGCGTCAGTTACCGTTCCGACAGCTGCCTGAATTGTATCCATATAGTTTCTGAAAGTGTCACCTGTCGGGTCAAAAGCAGGGTCATCCGGGTCAAGTTCAGCCGGGAGCTGAATACCATCATATGCGCCACTGTCAGTTGTTGTACCTATGCCAAGGGTGGATAGGTGACAATCTGTGAATGCTGCTGAAATATCAAGGGTATTGAGCGGGTTATCCGCATTTGCTGTGTCTGAGTATGCGCCGATTTGAACAATAAATTGTTTATCGGGGTCATTTGGGTCAAATGAACCGTCAAGCATTGTTCTTCCGTTGAATTGGGTCGATTGAGCAATGACGTTGATGTCTTCAAGTCTTTGTTTTACTTCAACAAGAATTGCTTTTCTTGATTCTGTGCTGTTTGTGTCGTTCGCACCTTGAATTAACAGTTCGTTAATTCTCTGAAGGTGATCACCTATTGTAATCATACCTCCTTCAGCTACAGCCGCAAAGTTTTGCGCATCTTGTACGTTGTCCATTGCTTTGTTTGAACCGTTGATTTGTACTTTCATGTTTTCTGAAATTACAAGTCCTGCCGCATCATCACCGGCATTGTTAATTCTTAAGCCCGTTGTAAGTTGTTGCATAGCCTTTTGCATCGCGCTTAGTGATTTGTTAAGGCTGTTTTGGGCAATTAACGATGGTACGTTTGTGTTTACTGAAATTGCCATTTTTCTCTCCTAATTTTTTCCACACAAACATCAACGAACAAATTTTTTTATACTTTAGTTTGGTTTTCTTATACTAAAGTTGCAGATATCCCCTAAAACCTTTTTGTGACAGGCTTTTTAGCCCTTTAAGGCAAAACTTTAAATATCCTCTAAACGATGTAGAAAAATGTATTTTTATGCTAAAATTACCTTGCTATGCCTCATTTTTTTATAAAATCAAGCGATATTAAAAACGATATTTTATCAGTAGAAGATAAAGAACTTCTTAAACATCTTGTAAGCGCTCTAAGGGTAAGATGCGGTGAGGATTTAAAATTCATTGATGAAAATGAAATACAGTATGAAACCTGTGTAATAAAAGCTGACACAAAAATTTTGCAAGCTAAGGTATTAAAATCCTACCCCTCAAAAAGAAAACTCCCATATTCTTTGTGTCTTGTGCAAAGTGTTCTAAAGCCCGATGCACAGAGCCTTTTAATATCAAATGCAACTCAGTGCGGGGTGGATTTTATACACCCTGTAATGACGGACAATTGTGCGGTATCAAAGAAAAACTCAGTCGATAAAGTACAAAGGTGGCAGAAAATATCCGATGAAACTTCAAAACAATGCGAAAGGGCAAATTTTGCAAAGGTTTGTGAGGTTTCCGATATAAAAAATGTACTGTTAAATGTTGATAGAAAAAATATAATAGTACTTGCCGAAAAATACGCGAATTGCTCCTTGGATGAGGCAATTAAAGATATAGATTTAAATTCAAAAATATATGTTTTAGTCGGCCCTGAGGGCGGATATAGCGAGCAAGAGTTTTCTTATTTCAAAGAAAATAATTATAAGTTGTTAAGCCTTGGAGATTTAATATATAAAGCTCCAAACGCTGTTGTAGCGGGCCTTTGTGTAATAAATACGAGGTTAAAATGAAAAATACCTCTTATGTTTTAGAAAAAATTCAAAATGACAAAGAAATTAAAAAAATTCTCCCGATTTTAAAAGAGCAAAAAACTTGGCTTGTAGGCGGGTATATAAGGGATTTATTCTTAGGAACAGAATCATACGACAGAGATATTGTCTGCCTTGATAATTCTTGTGTCCTTGCAAAAAAAATTGCAAAAGAGCTTGACGGGACTTTTGTTGAGCTTGATTTAGAAAATGAGATTTACAGAGTTGTACTTGACGATAAAGAAAATTATTTTGACGTATCAAAGGCGCTGAACGGCAACATTGAACTTGACGCTAAAAGAAGAGATTTTACGCTGAATTCAATATTTTACAGTTTTTGTAATGAAACTTTTTTTGACCCATGCTTAGGAATTTCCGATTTAGAAAAAAATATTCTAAAGTGCGCCGACATTAGTAATTTCACCGATGACCCGCTTAGAATGCTAAGAGTTTTTAGGTTTATGGCGCTTTATGATTTTTCTGCAGGCGATGAGATTTATAATTTTATAAAAAATAACCATAGCCTCATAAACAAGTGCGCCAAAGAGAGAATAAATCA
>CALUSB010000032.1 GCA_944323335.1 Candidatus Gastranaerophilales bacterium | reverse complement strand
ATTTAATTTTTGCTCGCGCACCCATCAGGGGTGCTTATTTTGTTTTCGAGGGTTTCACCCCCGTGGCCACCTGAGCTTGTGACTAAGCCGAGCCGAACGCTCCGACCGTGTTCTTAAATTATCACAGACAAATTTTAAAATCAACTACATTTTTTCAGGTGCGCTCACGCCAAGCAGATTAAGTATTTTACCAAGAATTATCTTGAAACACTTAGTGAGCGCAAGTCTTTGAGATGAAACTTCCTTATCATCCGTCAAAACCCTTGAATAGTTGTAGAAATGGTGAAACGCCGTTGCAAGCTCTTGAGAGTATTTACACAACAAATATGGCGCTCTAAGCCTTGCTGCAGCTTCAACTATTGCTATAGATTCTTCCAGTTTTAAAATCAATGCCCTTGTTGCCTCAATTGACTCTTTGCCTTTTTCTTCATCAAAAAGACCTTTTATATCAATATTTTCATCTATCTTATCTATTTCATCTTGAGAAAACAGCGGCTCAAGCTCTTTTTTGTTTTCTGTATCAAGACGTTTCTCAACTGCTTTTCTTAAAATTGAGCATGCTCTGGCATGGGCGTATTGAACATAAAAAACCGGATTCTTATCGCTTTGACTTTTTGCAAGGTCAATATCAAAATCAATAGTTGTGTCTATTGAGCGCATAAGCATCCAAAATCTTGTAGCGTCAACGCCGACCTCTTCAACAAGCTCATCAAGAGTAACCATTTTTTTGCGCTTGCCCATTCTCATCTGCTCGCCGTTTTGAATGATATTTACAAGCTGCCCCAAAAGTACTTCAAGACATGAGCTATCGTACCCGAGAGCGTCAATTGAGGCTTTAATTCTTGCAATGTAGCCATGGTGGTCTGCGCCCCAGATGTTAATAAGTCTTTCAAAGCCTCTGTCAAGCTTGTTTTTATGATATGCAATATCAGCCGTAAGATAGGTATTAGACCCGTCGGCTTTTTTTAGCACTCTATCTTGGGTATCTGTGTAATCAGAGCTTCTAAACCACACAGCACCGTCTTTTTCGTATAATTTTCCCTTGTCTTCAAGCTCTTTGACGCATTTTTCAACTTCGTCATTTTTGTATAAAGATAATTCTGAAAAGAAACAGTCGAAATTTACTCTGAATTTTTCAAGGAGTTCTTTTTGCAATCTTAGCATGTCTTTTTTTGCAAAATCCCCATAGCTTTCATTAGAGCCTGATTCAATATATCTTTTAGCGCACTCTACAAGGTATTCCCCCGGGTATAGGTCTTCTTCCCATTCAACTTTTTCGCCCTTTTGTTCTTTTACCCTAAGCTCAAGCGAGCGGGCCAGTTTGTTTATTTGATTGCCTGCGTCGTTAATATAAAACTCCTGATAAACATTATAATTACAGTAATTCATAATGTTTGCAAGCGAGCTGCCTAGTGCTGCCCAGCGTCCGTGACCGATGTGAAAAGGCCCTGTCGGGTTAGCGCTGACGTATTCAAGGTTTACTTTCTCTCCCTTACCTACGTCAGATGCGCAGTAGTTTTCTTTTTTATCTAAAATATCTCTGGTTATGTCGCAGAGCATATCTTCTTCAAGTTTAAAATTAATAAATCCTGCAACCGTGTTTACACTAAAACCATTGCATTCAATATAGCTTGCTATATTTTGTGCAATAAGCGGCGGTGCCATTTTGGCATCTCGCGCAAGGGATGAAACATTTATTGCAAAATCGCCAAACTGAGTGTTCTTAGGAATCTCGCAAATTGGTGTAAAGTTGTTTATCTCCAAGTTTCCCAGCTTTTTGTCTTTTATTGCTTTATCAATTGCCCCGTGCACTGTTTGTGCAAAAAAATCTTTTTTCATCATGGTTTAAATTATATCAAAAAAATATTTTCGTACTTTTGTAAATATTTGTTAAGTACAAATTATTTTTGTAGCAAACTTTGACAAATGTTATTTTTTTAATAAAATAGATAAGCACAAATCTTATAGGAACTTTGGCATGTCCAGAATAGACGGAATAAATCGCAACAACGCCGGCAGCCTTGGTATGAGCTTATATACAAAGCGAAATTACGAAGACAACTCAGAAATGTATATAGCAAGCAAGCTGGATAAACTATATAAACAGGCAATTTCAAAAAATGCCGGTTTCCTTGGCAAACGCTCTTTAAGACAAATGGTAGAGGGAAGATATTTAGATAGAGAAGCTTAAGAGTTTTTCTCTTTTTTAGAGATTTGTTGTGCTATCTTGTTTATTTCACTGAATTTATCAAGTGCTATTTTTTGTGCGTTTTTTTGATAAATTCCTTTAAATAATATATTTGCGGTTTTTTCAAAAATATTCTCAGGCAAGATTTTAACGCTTATCTGCTCCATTTTTTTCTTCAGATATTGTGCGCCAAATTCGCTCAAAAGTAAAAATCCGTTTGAGCTTTTTGCTTTATCAAGATTTTTATACTTTGACTCCTGCATAAGATTATTATGCACTATTTTTTAAAATATTGCGCCGTATGCAAGTTGTATTTTGTGCGTGATATAATATTGTTGATTTTATGGAGAAAATTATGTGGGAATATTCAGATAAAGTAAAAGAACATTATAAAAACCCTAAAAACGTCGGCTCGATAGAAAACGCCGATGCTATAGGCGAAGCAGGCGCGCTTGCCTGCGGAGATAAATTAAAAATTTATTTAAAAATAGATAACGGTATCATAATTGACGCCAAGTTTCAGACTTTTGGCTGCGGGTCTGCAGTTGCTTCATCAAGTATATTAACTGAAATGATAATAGGTAAGAGTGTTGAAGAAGCGAGAAAAATTACAAATAAAGATATAGCAGATGAACTGGATGGTCTGCCGCCTGAGAAAATGCACTGCTCTGTTATGGGTCATGAAGCTCTTGAAGATGCACTTAAGGATTATTTTGGCGAAAAAGAAGAAACGCCCGTAAAGGAAAATACCGACAAGGTAATTTGCAACTGTTTCGGTGTAACGGAGAGTGAAATAATAAAGGCTATTAAAGAAAAGGGTGCTAAAACTCTTGATGACATTAGAGAAATTAACTACGCCGGCGGCGGATGCGCCAGATGTGTACCTAATATTAAAATGCTTTTAGATAAATATGCTAAAAAAGATACACAGCTCAACCCTGTACAGTTTATCTTAAAAATTAATAAAGTGCTTGAAACAAATGTAGCCCATGAGCTGGGTAAAGACTCAGGCGGTATAGAACTTGTAAATGTTGACGGGCATGATGTATACGTTAAATTAACGGGAACTTGCTCATCTTGTAAAAACGCCACGCTTACTCTTAAGAACTTTGTCGAAACTCAACTGAGAGAACATGTTGATGAAAATATAAATGTTATTGAGGTGAAATAAAATGACTCTTGTATATCTTGATAATAATGCTACAACTATGGTCGCACCTGAAGTTTGTGAAGCTATGATGCCCTACTTCAGTGAGATGTATGGTAACGCCTCAAGCATTTATGATTTAGCACACAGTGCAAATAACGCGGTTAAAGAATCAAGAGAAATTATAGCGGATTTTTTGGGTGCTAAAGACCCGAAGGAAATTATATTCACCTCTTGTGGTTCAGAGTCTGCAAATATGGCAATTAAAGGAACTTTAGAGGTAAATAAAAATAAAAAACATATCATCACAACAAAAATCGAGCACCCCTGTGTGCTAAATCTTTATAAAGATTTAGAGAAAAAAGGCTACAGGGTAAGCTGGATTGACGTTGACAGTAACGGAGATTTAAACATAGGACAGTTACTTGAAGAAGTTTGTGACGATACGGCTCTTGTGTCTGTTATGATGGCAAATAATGAAACAGGGGTGATTTATCCTGTAGATAAAATTTCTGAAGCTGTTAAAATGAGAAATCCTGAGACCAAAGTCTTTGTTGACGCCGTTCAGGCTGCGGGAAAAATACCCATAAATGTTAAAGATACGAAAATAGACATGCTTGGTATCTCGGGGCATAAGTTCCATGCGCCAAAAGGTATCGGAGCACTGTATGTTAAAACAGGCACTATGATAAGCCCTTTAATTATCGGCGGGCACCAAGAAAAAGGAAAAAGAGCCGGAACGGAAAATGTTCCTTATATTGTGGCTATGGCAACTGCCGCAAGGCTTGCAAAAGAAGCGCTAAATGATGAGCTTACAAGAGTAAAAGCGCTTCGTGATAAGCTTGAGAGAGGTATTTTATCCTCAATTAAAAACTCCGTACTTAACTCAAAAAGCAAAAACAGAGTGCCAAACACGACTAACATCGGTTTTCAATATATTGAGGGCGAGCTTATTCTTTTGCATATGAATGACCTTGGAATTTGTGCAAGCTCGGGCAGTGCTTGTACCTCAGGTTCTCTTGAGCCAAGCCATGTGCTTCGTGCGCAAGGTGTTCCTTTTACATCATTACATGGCAGTATAAGGTTTTCACTGAGCAGATATACAACAGAGCAGGAAATAGATTATACTCTTGAAAAACTCCCTGCAATAATAGACAAGCTTGTAAAAATTTCGCCTTTCCAAAAAGAATTAAATGAAATTTTTAAATAGAGTTTGACTGTTTTTTGGATTTTATAGGCGTTGGGCCTTTCATTGCAATCCAGAGAACCATTTTGGCAGGAATTGCAACAATCAGCAAAATAAAAGAAATAACTATGTCATAGAGAGTTTTTATGCCGCCGATAGAGTGAATCGCAGCAGAAACATAAGAAAAGCTTACAACCTTTAGCAGTGCAAGGATAGTGCAATATAGCATACCGCATATATGAATTACTATAACGCCTATTAGTGAGGCAAGTATTATATTTTTTAAGTTGTAATTTTTCTCAAGAATTTTGCCCACGGGAACAACTGCAAAAATATAGCCTAAAATATAGCCAAACAGCCCGCTTTTAATATACGAAAGTCCTCCGCCAAGAGCAAAAACAGGCCATATAAAAAAGCCCATAACAAGATACATTAATATAACCAAAAGCGAAAACCTTGGCCCGAGAATGGCTGCAATAAACATAACAACAGGAATTTGAGCCACGTAAGGGTGGGTTATATTTTTAAATATAAAATCTCCTGCTGTATCTGTTGAGGGCCACATGTGAGAAACGTTTATTTGCGTAAATGTTGCAACAATCATAAAAAGCAGGCATAAAAAACAAACGACAAGAGTGCCTATGCTGAGAGGTGTTTTTTGTCCTCTGTAGATAAAATCATCAATCTGCTCTTTAAATCTCTTATTCATGCTAAAATCAAATCCCCGACTTTTTCTTTTATTTGTTTGTAGCGTTTTTTATAGTTATCGCTAAAAATATTTTCGCTCCACATAATAAGAGCATCTTCGTTGTTGTTTTGGTAATATTTTTTTCTTACACCAAGCGACTTAAAGCCAAAGCTCTCATAAAGCTTTATGGCACCTGTATTTGATACTCTGACTTCAAGTGTTAAATATTTTATTTTTTCTCTGTAACATTCTTCAAGCCCGCATAAAAGAAGCGCTTTAGCTACACCTTTTCTTCTGTAATCAGGATGCACTGCAAGGTTTGTAATGTGAGCTTCATCTATTATTTTCCACAATCCCATATACCCTGCATAGTGCCCGTCTTGAGCTATAGCGCAGTTATATGTTGAGATTTGATTATTAATTTCGGCAACAAAAGAGTCCCTGCTCCAGTGGTGTTGTCCATATGCAAGCTCCTCAATTACCATAACTTCATCAAGCGACGATAGTGTCATCTTTTCTATTTTGAACTTATCCATAGGATTATTTTAGCATAACAAATCCAAGACGGGCAAAGCGTCTTTTTAGCTTTTGGTTTTCTGTGGTTTACAGTTGAGCGCTAATATAGAAAGGTGTGTGTTCAACGCTTAGATTTTTATCATCCAAAATACCGCGATTTAGCTGCGTATAGGATGTGTCTTTTGAGTTGAAACATTTCTTCAAAAAGTCGTAAGCAACTTTAGGGTCACATGCCTCTCCACAGGTAAACAAATCAACTGCAGCATAGCCTAACTCGGGCCAAGTGTGAATTGCAAGGTGACTTTCAGAAATTATAACTACACCTGAAACACCGTGTGGTGCAAATAGGTGAAAACATTTATTAACAATAGTAGCTCCGCACTCAAGTGCTGCTTCTACCATATATTTCTCAACCAGCTTCGGATTATTTAAAACATTGGGGTCACATTCAAAAAATTCGGCAAGTATGTGTCTGCCAAGGTACTGCGAATGAGTTTTAAGAGTTTGTTCGCGTGCTTCAAGAGTTGTTATCGCCAATTCATAATCCTCCTTATAGATTTTGTACAGATTTTTATATGCTAGATAATATTACAACATAAGAAAAAAACGCACAAGTAATTTTTATTTACTTTTTCAATTTTATTTTAACATTCTTTTACATTTTTTCCTTATCCTAAAAACCTATTTTGTAATAAAATTTTTTTATGAGCAAAATTCTTATAATTGATGATGATGAAGCAATATGCGAGCTTGTTAAGATAAACCTTGAGCTTGCGGGTCATAACTGTAAATATTCAACAGACCCTATAAAGGGTTACGCTCTTATAAAACAAGAGATGCCCGATTTGCTTATATTGGATGTTATGATGGGCGAGGTTGACGGGTATTCTTTGGCACTTAAAATAAGACAAAATGAAAATACAAAAAATATCCCCATAATTATGTTAACGGCTCTTGGTGAGCTGCAAGACAAGCTAAAAGGTTTTGACTCAGGTGTAGATGATTATCTTACTAAACCTTTTGAAATAGAAGAGCTAAAGGCGCGCGTTTTGGCACTTTTGAATCGCTCGGGGCTTGTGGCGCAGTCTTTAAGGTTTAAGGAAGTTCTTACTTTGGGTGATATTACGCTAATTCCTGAAAGTTACAGTGTAAAAATCCTTGATAAAAGCACAAAGCTCACCCCTATCGAGTTTGAGATTTTAAATGTTTTAATGCAGCATCATGATGAAATGGTCTCATCAAAAGTACTTCTAAAAGAGGTCTGGGGTTATCAGGGGGATGAAGATATTGATACAATAAGGGTTCATATAAGACACCTGAGGGCAAAAATTGATGGAATTTCTGATAGAAAAAATAAATACATCCAGACAATATACGGCGGAGGATACAGATTGGTTCCTACAGGCGTAAAATCAGAAGATAAGTGAACGGATAGAAAATGCCAAAGAATATAAAGTTTAAACAGCTTGCAGTTTTGTGTTTTTGTCTTGCAATATTATTTATAGCAAGTTTTCAAAACTATAAAATCGCTCAGGTTGAGCGTATAAACGAGCTTTCTTCAAATTCTTATGTTAATAACGAAAAAATCTCTCCAAGAGAGCTTTTTCTTGAAAGCTGGCTTTTAATTAAACAAAGTTACGCCGAACCTCGATTAAATAATCAAAACTGGTCAAGGTGGAGGAAAAGATATGTAAATAAAATAGAAGATAATGACGATGTTTATGTTGCCATAAATACCATGTTATCAAGCCTTGATGACCCTTATTCAAGACTGTTGTCAAAAGAAGAGTTTATTGAGCAAAGCAATTCAATAGAGTCTAAAATGTATGGTATCGGGGTAAATATAGCCTCAGTATCGGGTAAAATTTATATAGTAAATGTTATAAAAGGCTCTCCTGCTGATTCGTCGGGTTTAAAGCAGGGGGATATGCTTGTAAGTGTTGATAATCGCCAGATAAAAGGTAAGTCGATTTTTCAGGTGGCACAATATATAAAAGGTGCACTGAATGAAAGCGTTACCCTTGTTATTTTAAGAGACGGGCAAAAACTTACAAAAAAAATAAAACGCGCTGAGATTAAAGTAAAAACCGTTGAATGTAAAAAACTGGATAAAAACACAGGCTATATCCATATTTTAAGTTTTATAGGCAACGAAACACCCGTTGAATTTATAAGTGCACTTGATAAGGTAAAAGACACAAAAGGGCTTATTTTAGATTTAAGAGGCAATACGGGCGGATTATTCCAAAATGCCGTTTTTGTTGCAAATTTATTTTTAAAGAGCGGTGATATAGTAAATGTCATAGGCAGAGACGGTCTTAGCAGTTCTTATCGTGTTCAGGAAAATCAGTTTGTCTATGATAAACCCCTTGTGGTTTTGGTAGACGGTGACAGTGCTTCTGCTTCCGAAATTGTATCGGGTGCTCTAAAGGACAACAACAGAGCAAAAATTGTCGGTACAAAGACATTTGGCAAGGGCGTAGTGCAAAAAATATACGCTCTGCCAAATCAAATGGGAATGAATTTAACTATTGCAAAATATTTAACTCCAAGCGGCAGAGACATTAACGAAAAAGGAATTGAGCCTGATTATGAGGTGACTTTTACCAGAGATGACATGCAAAAAAACTTCGACAGGCAGCTTGAGTTTGCAAAAAATCTTATAGCAAAGCAAATAAAGTAGGCAATTTTTTATCTTCAGACGTTTTGTCTAAAATGCATCTAATGAAGGTTAAAAATATGATTTCAAAAATTTCTTTTAATGTTCCTAAAATTAATTTCTCAAACACTAATGCAACAAGTAAAAACACACTTGAGAGAAGCCCCAAAACAGATACTGTAAGTTTTAGCGGAAATTGCGAATGTCCGGCATGTAATAATGAATTACCTGAAGGTTTAAAAGAAACTCTCGACAATAAAGTCTTCACTTTTAAAAAAGACAATGGGGAAGAGTTTGTGGGTACTATAAAAGAATATTTGAATGATTCTATACTTTCTTGGGATGATAATCGTATGTATGCTGCAAAATCGGGAGTTATACACAGTACTATGTTCGAAAATGCCATGGAAATGTTAAATAAAGGTCTTGATTACAGTAAAAACTTCAGAGTGCAAGCAGGCCCCGGGACATATTTTGCAGGCTTTCAGGATATGACATATGGAAATGTTGCTCTTGAGGGTGTTTATACGGGCGAACAAGAAGAAATACCTGTTTTCGAAAGTAAATTTTACGACGGTATTATGTACTGTGACGAACTTAAGCAAACCGTAAAAGATTTCACCGGAGAAGAAGAAATAACTAATAAAACTTACAAGCTTGTTAATAAATACTGCCATGACTTGCTTGTAGATGAAATGGGTATAGATATTTTATATTGTGCAATGGGTATGAACTCTTGTTATGTTGCCCTAAATGATGACAAAATGAGTCTGAGACCTTATAATTTTAAAGTTGTAAACGGCCAGTTGTGTTGGCTCTAAGCCCTTGAGAAGACTTCAATTTCAAGCGGGTTGTCGCATTTAATGGGGTTAAAGTAAGCACAAGAACCTACCATAGCGGCATTATCCGTACAGTATTTCATCTGTGGTGCAAAGGTTTTATAGCCCTTTTCGTTTAGCGCAAAGAGTTTTTTTCTAAGCTCCGAGTTTGCAGCTACTCCGCCTGCAGTTACTATTGTTTTGCAGTTGTATTTGTCAGCCAGTTTTAGGGTCTTTTTAATTAAAGTATCTGAAACTCTTTCTTGAAAACTTGCGCAGATGTCTTTTTGCGGGAGTTCTTTGCCGTTAAATGACTGTACCAGACGCAAAAGTGCTGTTTTTAAGCCCGAAAAACTAAACTCATCCTCGCCTACTTTTGCCTCAGGAAGTTTAAAGGCATTGGGGTTTCCCTCTTGAGCAAGTTTATCAAGCATAATACCGCCGGGGTACGGTAGACCCATAAGGCGGGCAACTTTGTCGTAAACTTCTCCTACCGCATCGTCAATAGTTGAGGCTACAATTGTTTGATTGTCAAAGTCTTTTACATAAATCACCTGAGTGTGTCCGCCTGATACTAAAAGGCACATAAAAGGAGGCTCTAAGTCGGTTTCAATAAAGTTAGCACAAACGTGAGCCTGCAGGTGATTTACGGGAATATAGGGTTTATTGTGCACAAGCGATAATGTCTTTGCGGCATTAAGTCCCACAAGAAGACATCCAACTAACCCGGGGCCTGCGGTGGATGCGTATGCATCAATTTCATCAGGGCTTATTTTTGCCTGTTCAAAAGTTTCTTTTATAACGCTTCCGATTGACTCAAGGTGTTCCCTTGCTGCAACTTCAGGTACAACACCGCCAAACTTGCTATGGGTTTTGATTTGGGAAAAAACAACATTCGCCACTACCTCGCGCCCGTCTTTTACTATGGCGCAAGCAGTTTCATCGCAGCTTGATTCAATCGCAAATATAAGCATTGTTGTATATAATATCCTTTTTTGTTATAATAATGTTACCATGAAAAGAAAATTTTTCGGTTCATTTTTTTGTTTTTTTGCGCTAATAACCATCGCTTATCTAACGCCTGTGTATTCTTATACCTTGGATGATGCTACGGCGCTTTATAATATGGGCATAGACTACTATTCGCAAAACCAAGTGCAGAAGTCTATGGACTATTTTAAAAAAGCAATATCAATTGACCCGAAGTTTTATGAGGCATATTACAATCTGGCACAAATTCAGGCATCATACGGATACACTGACGCTGCGATAAAAAGTTATGAAAAAGTAGTGCAGCTAAAGCCGGATGATTATGAAAGTATTTATGAACTTGGCAGATTGTTATACAAAAGAGGTTATCTGTCCCGTGCGGTAAGTTTTTTAGATAGAATTCCAAACACATCGGATATTGCTCCTCAAGTGTCCGTACTTGAAACCAAAATTAAAAAAAGACAGGCAGAGCTTGCCCTTATCGAAAAACAAAAAGAAGAGGCAAAGTTAGCTGAGCAAAACACTCAAACTCAAGCAGTTGCAACTCAAGAGCCTAAAGCCGCAGAGGATGCAAACTTAGTTATTGAAGTACAAGCACCGTCAGGTGTTGCCTCGGATGATTCAGGCAACATATACGTTGCAAGTTTTTCTGAAAATAAGGTTTATAAAATAGCACCTGACGGCACAAAAGGTGTCTACATCTGGCCTGTTAACCTTGGCGGGCCGGTTGGTCTTGCAACGGATGATGCAGGAAATCTCTATGTTGCAAACTATACAAAAAATAACATCCTAAAAGTCACACCTTCAGGTGTTATGAGTGAACTTGCCTCGGTTAAAAAGCCATACTGCTTGGCTGTTGACCCTGTAAAGAAAATACTTATCGTATCCGAGCAAGATACAAACAATGTTATAAAAATTAAGCTTTAGCTGAGTATGAATTTGTTTAATTCGTTTAAAATCTCTTCAAATTCTTGGTTTGTAGCGCTTTCTTTTTTAACTTTTTCGCAGCTGTAGATAACGGTTGTGTGGTTTTTGTTAAAAGCATTTCCAATCTCAGGCAGACTCATTTGAGTTATTTCTCGAGAGAGAAACATTGCAAGCCTTCTTGCGTTTGCTATATCTTTGGAGCGGGTGCAAGATAGAATATCGTCTTTTTTTATACCAAAGAATTTTGCCGTTTTATCTATAATTTCATCAACCGTAATTTTCTTTTTAACACTGTTTAAATTCAGTATTTTTACTGCAAGCTCAACATCTGCCTCAACTCCTTGAATTGAAGCATAAGCGCTTAGTTTATTGTAAGCGCCTTCAAGCTCTCTTATATTTTTGTCATAAGTTTTTGCAAGAAGCATTGCAACATCATCAGATATTTCAAAGTTTGAATTGTGAGCGTGTTTTTTAATAATTTCAAATCTTGTGTTTAAATCGGGTATTAAAATTTCTGCGTTAATGCCCCATTCGTATCTGCTCTTTAGTCTGTCAGGCGTACAAACAAGGCTTGATGGCGGTCTGTCTGAGGCAAAGACGATTTGTTTTCCGGCATGGAATAAGACATCAAAAATGTTAAAAATTTCTTCTTCCGTTCTTTGTTTGCCTTCCGCAAATTGAATATCGTCAAGCAAAAGTACATCAATATTTCTGTAGCGGTCTCTTAGTTTTTTCATTTTTGAGTTACGCTCAGAGGCTACAATTCCTGATTCTGTCAGTTGGTTTGTTATCTCTTCTGCTTTTGCATATTTTACCTTTAGTGCGGGGAAGTTTTTTAAAATCTCATGGCCTATAGCTTGCATAAGGTGAGTTTTGCCAAGTCCCACATTGCCGTGAATATATAAAGGGTTATACTTTTGCCCTGGGGCTTGGGCTACAATTTTTGCAACATTGTAGGCAAAATTTGAATTTTCTCCGCAGACAAAATTGTCAAAAGTGTATTTTAAATTCAGCCCGCAAAAAGAGTGCATCTGTTTTAAGTTATCAATCTGCTCCTGTACAAGAGTGAACTCTTGAGGTTGTTTTTGTGTCGTTTGCTTTTTCTTTTGCGGTTTTTTTGTTTCATCAAGAACTATTCTTACACTTCTTTTTAGTTGGGTAAATTTAAAAAGTGCTTCTTCAATTTCACTTAAATACTTTTGTGTTAAAACCTGAATACCAAAGCCCTGATTGCTTTTTAGCAGAAAAATACCGTTTGCGGGCTCTTCATAAAGAGGCAGCGCTGGCTCGAGGTTATTTAGCCAAGTGTGAGCCGTTTCGGGTATGTTGATTTTTATTTCGTCAATAATTTTTTGCCAGAGTTCAAGTTCTTCTTGTTTCAAGGCTGCTCCTGATACTAAAAAGTCTTTAGCCATTCCTAAAATTTTTTAACGATATTCATTTTACTATAAACATTCCCTGTAGTAAAATTAAGAAATGAAAAATATTTTTGACTATTCGCTTTTGTTTGATTTTTTCAGAAACACGTATGCTGATTTTTCATACAGAAAGCCTTTATCTAGAGCACTAATGCCTATCAGATATTTTTTTGAAATTACTCACAGGTGCAACCTTAACTGTCCTTATTGTTATGTGGGTAAAAACAACTGCACGGATGAGCTTTCTTTTGAAGAGTGGTCAAAAATAATCTCGCAAATTCCGTTTTATTCTTTTGTTACTCTTGTTGGAGGTGAACCTCTTGTAAGAAAGGATTTTAAGGATATTTTATATCTTTGTGCCAAAAAGACACTCGGTAAAATGAATGTCGTTACAAACGGTATTTTAATGAATGATGAGATAATTGATGCGTTTATAAAATCTAAAATGATGCTCTTGAGCGTATCACTTGACGGCTGGGGCGAAAATCATGACAAGAATCGAGCTAAAGAAGGTATTTTTAATAAAATCAAAGACAATTTGGAAAATCTAAACTCAAGAAAAAAACGCCCTATGGTTGATATAAAAACAATTGTGCTTAAAGACAACCTTGAGGATTTATTAAAACTCTATGAATACTGTGACAAATCAGGTTTTGAGTTTTTCTCGGTATCTTTTTTAAGGAACAACAATCTAAAGCAAAATTCCCTTTTAAGAGATGAATTTGGAGAAGAGTTTTATAAAACAAATTATCCTATTGAGCAATATTTTAATTTAGACGAATTTGAGAAAATTTTTAGAGAAATAAATAAAATAAGAAAACATTCAAATACCAAAATTCGCTTTTCTCCAAAGTTTGAGGACGATAATTGGGATTTTGAATTAAAAAAAATAAGGGACTTTTTTACAAATAAAAAAGACAAACTGCCAAGGGATATTTATGAGCCGTGCAAGTTTCCTTTCTCGAATATAATAATAAACCCGCGCGGCGATGTTTATCCTTGTCTTTCTTTAAAAATCGGTAATGTTAAAGACAAAAAGATAATTGACGTGTATAATGAAGCAAAGTTTAAATGTTTTAGAAATAATTTAAAATACTCAAAATCATTCACATCTTGCCAGATGTGCTGCGAACTAAAGGTAAAAAATCAAGGGGATAATATATGAACTATGCAAAAAAAATAAGCGCACTTTTAATATTATTTTTTGTATTTGCTTTTATTCCGCTGAGTGCTCAAGCAAAAGACTACGTTAGCGAAAAACTAAAGAGCGGACAAAACGTAATTGTAAAAAAAGTAAGTGACAATCCCACTGTTACAATAAATACCTGGATAAAAACAGGCTCAATAAATGAGGACGATAAAAACTCCGGCGTTGCGCATTTTCTTGAGCATTTATTTTTTAAAGGAACGGAAAAAAACCCTACAGGTACATTTGATAGAATACTTGAGAGCAAAGGTGCTGTTACAAACGCTGCAACAAGCAAGGACTTTACGCACTATTACATAACTATTCCTTCTAAAGACTTTGACCTTGCACTTTCTCTGCACTCTGATATGCTCTTAAATCCTCTTATACCGAGAAAAGAGCTTGAAAAAGAGCGTCTTGTTGTGCTGGAGGAAATCTCTAAAGGAAAAGACAGTCCGCAAAATGTTATGTGGGAAAATCTTTTTGCCTTGGTTTACGGGAACTTTGACCCCAAACACCCGTACTTTAGACCTGTGATAGGTAAAAAAGAAGTAATAGAAAAAATTACAAGAGAAGAGATTTTAGATTTTTATAATAAATTCTATGTTCCTGCAAATATGACAACAGTTATTGTAGGTGATGTTGAGCCTGAAGAAACAATCAGAAAAGTTGAAAAATACTTTGCCCCTCAAGGGGAAATAAAAGAATACCAAGAGCCTCAGTATCCTAAAATTCAACCTCTAAATAAAATTATCAGAGTAAATGAACAAATGGATATAAACAGGGCCTATATGACAATGGTCTTTAAAGCTCCGAAGTTTAAGGAAGATAAGGACAATTATGCGCTTGATGTTTTAGCTACAATTTTAGGAGATTCAAAAAGCTCCAAACTCAATCAAATACTAAAAGAGCAAAAACACTTGGTTTATAGTATAAGCGCCTCAAATTCTTCTTATATGGATGACGGGTTGTTTTCAATAACTGCAACACTTGACCCTAAAAATATTAATGACTGCGAAAAAGAAGTACTGAATGAAATCAAAAAAATCCAAAGCGGCGAGTTGACTCAAGCTGAGGTTAACAAAGCAAAAAATATGATTAAAACAGATACTTACTACTCTCGTGAATCAATTTCCAATATATCCGATGAAATGGGCTATCTGACCTTATTTTGGGGAACAAGCGCTTATTATGATAATTACTTAAATAACATAGATAAGGTTTCAAGAGCTGATGTTATAAAGGCTGCAAAAAAATATCTGACACTTAATAAATACGCGGTATCAACCGTTGTTCCAAAAGAAGAAAACCTAAAAGAAGTAGCTCATGTTGCAGCTGCAGCAAAAGTCCCCGCTGAGCCTGAAATTCTTGAACAAAATAAAAATACGGTAAAATACCTCCTTTCTAACGGGGCTGAGCTTATAATAAAGAAAAATACTTCAAATTCAATTATAGCAATAGATATCGAGGCCAAGGGTTCTAAAATATTTGAAAAAACACCCTCTGCAGGTCTGCTTGCGGCAGCTACGGTTAAACAAGGTACAAAAAAATACTCAAACTCGGAACTTGCAAATCTTCTTGATGAAAAGGGTATAAAACTTGCCCTCTCATCAGGCGCTGACACTTTTACAATTGCTATGCAAACAACTTCAAACGAGCTTGACAGTGCACTTAATGTATTGGATGAAGTTGTGAATAATCCTGTTTTTTCAACCTCTGAAACAGAAAAAATTAAAACCCTAAAAGAGGCCGATTTAAAGAAAGTTCAGGATAATGCAATGTCAATAGGCCTTGACGAGTTTAAAAAAATAGCCTTTGGCGGCACATACTACGGTCAAAATTCAAAATTCCTGCTTGATAAAATCCCATCAATTACTCCTGATGATTTAAAAGAGTACTACGGCAATATTTTAGATGCTAAAAATATAACAATAACAGTTGTGGGAAATGTGGATGACAAAAAAATAATTGAAAAAATGGAGTCTGTTTTTTCTCCTAAATCAGCAAGAAAAATTGACTATAAAAATGAAAAAATGAACACTTTTGTCCCGCAAAAAAATATTGATGCCACATTTACAAAACCTGATACTCAAACAGCGTGGGTCTTTGTAGGGTATAAAACCTGTCCCGTGTATGATGAAGAAGATATAGCAACCCTTAAAGTGATAAATGCAATTTTAGGCGAGGGTATGAGCTCAAGACTTTTTCAAAATCTAAGAGATGAAAAGGGTCTTGCATATACCGTCGGTTCAACCGTTTTGCAAAATATTTTAGATGGTGTGTTTGTGGCATACATAGGTACAAACAATCAAAGCGTAAATGTTGCAAAACAAGGTATGCTAAATGAAATTGCAGCACTTAGAAGCGGCTATGTTTCGCAAAAAGAACTTCAAGAGGCAAAAGATAAGATATTGGGTAATATTATTATCTCAATAGAAACAAATATGGATGACGCTTCACTCCTTGGCTACTGGGGTGTAAGCGGCAGAGATATAAATTATCTTGAAAAATACAAAAAGCAAATAAGCGAGGTGAGTCAAACCGATATACTCGAATTTGCAAATAAATATTTCTCAAAACCTTATATATCGGTTGTTGTAAAGGCGTCAGATTCTGTGTTAAAATAAGAAAACAATGTACGGATTTGATTTTGAGCTGGATGATTTCCAAAAAGAGGCAATCGAGCATATAAAAAACGGCAAAAGTGTTGTTGTCTGTGCCCCGACAGGTGCGGGCAAAACCTGCATTGCTCAAAGTGCTATTCACTTAGCGCTTGAAGGTGGCACAAGGATTTTCTACACTACACCTCTAAAGGCTCTATCCAACCAGAAATATTTTGACTTCTCGCAAAAATACGGTGAGAAAAATGTCGGGCTTTTAACGGGCGATACAACAATTAACCGTGAGGCTCAAATTGTCGTTATGACAACTGAAGTCTTTAGAAATATGCTCTATGGTACAACTTTTGGTACACTAAAAGACAACCTTAAAAATGTCAGATATGTCGTTCTGGACGAAGTTCATTATATGAATGACGAACAAAGAGGCACTGTATGGGAAGAGAGTATCATTTATTGCCCTACAAATATTCAAATTATAGCGCTTAGTGCCACTGTTCAAAACTCGCAACAGTTAACCAACTGGATAAATACCGTCCACTCCGGAACAGAGCATGTTTATACGGACTTTCGCCCAGTACCCTTAAGGTTTTATTATTATGACAGTTCTAAACCTGACACTGTGCTGCCCCTTTTAACGCCTGAGGGCAAGCTGAATAAAAAAATTAAACCCGAGAGCAAATATAAATATTTTAACAAGAAAAATGCCGTTAAAAATCCCGTTGCGTCAATTACTATGGCGCTTAAAGAAAAAAATATGCTCCCTGCCATCTATTTTACTTTTTCTCGCAAAAAATGTGACGAAAATGCTAAAAAATGCGCCACTCTTGAGCTTTTAACAAAAGAAGAAAGCATTAAAATAAACAAACTTGTTGATGAATATATTAAAGAAAACCCTTACCTTGAAAATAACCCTCAGGTGGAGTTGATTAAAAAAGGCGTAGCCTCTCACCATGCGGGTTTACTTCCGGGGTGGAAAGTTCTTGTGGAGCGTTTGTTCCAACAAGGGCTGATAAAAATGGTTTTTGCTACGGAAACTCTTGCGGCGGGAATCAATATGCCTGCCCGTACAACCGTTATAAGTTCAATTTCTAAAAGAACTGACGAGGGGCACAGGATGCTAAGTGCAAATGAGTTTTTGCAAATGTCAGGGCGCGCAGGCAGACGCGGCATGGATGAGATTGGCTATGTCGTAATTGTGGGTACACCTTTTCAAACTCCCGAGGAGGTTGCAACTTTAGCAACGTCTGAAGCCAACCCGCTTGAGAGCAAGTTTTCTCCCTGTTATTCAATGGTATTAAACCTTCTGCAGCGCTTTAGCTTAGATGAAGCAAAAGAGCTTATACTAAAGACTTTTGGCTATTATTCTTCATCAGATAGAATTTCTCCTCTTTTGGCGCAAATGGAAGAGTATAAAAATATAATAGATGCCGCAAAAGACTATAAATGCCAATATGGCTTAAAAAATGAGGATTTTATCGAATACAACAAACTAAAAAATATGTATGTCGAGACAAGGAGTATTTTTAAAACCCTTAAAAGACAAGCGCACAAATCAGGCAAAAAAGACGCCCCTGAGGTCGCGGAATTTGGCAGAAAATCAAAAGAACTTTTAAGAAAAATTGAACTTTTTGGCTGCAACCAATGCAAGGTTTATAAAAAACACAAAAAAGAGCTCGAACTCCTTGCTCGCTATGAAAAGAAAATGCGCACTCTAAAAAAAGAAATAGAGTTTCAAAAAGACATATACTGGCAAAAGTTCCTTGCACACAAGAGCATTCTTGAGCTTACGGATAATCTTGTCGATGATTTTCCAACCGAGCGCGGTAAGGTTACAATGGCGCTTAGGACAGAAAATGAGCTTTATCTTTCAGAAATTATTTTAAGCGGGCTTCTGGATAATCTTGAACCTTACGAACTGGCATCTGTCATTTGTGCCATAGCTTGCGAAGAGATGAGAACAAAAGACGAGTGCGTGACAAATCCTCCAAGTCAAAATGTAAGAAAAGTTTTAAATAAAATAAAAGATTTAAGAAGAAAAATTTATATTCTTGAGCGCGATTACCATATTGAAAACCCTATGAATCTGCACTCGCATTTTTGCTATCTGATTGAATACTGGGTAAATTCAGATAATGAAGACACTTCAGCTATTGCCGCGTGGGAAGAAATGTTTAAAGACAGCGAGTTTTCGCAAGGTGATGTCGTAAGAGCATTTAAGCGCACAATTGATATTTTGCGTCAGATTACAATCATAGAAGGTGTTAGCTCGAACCTTGTTGAAAATGCTAAAAAAGCAATTCGCTCAATTAACAGAGAGCCTGTAAATGTAGATTAACCTACACATTTAATAGCTCGAGGTCCTTTTCGGTTTCCCCCTTTGTTTTCTTGGCGACTTTTAGCTCGTACCCCAAAAAGTCAAGAATTTCCTGCACTTTTGTAAATTTTATAGACTCGGTTTTAAGCATTTTTGAAAAACCGCCAATTGTCATTTCATGATATCCTGCTTCATTCATTTTTTGTACGAGTTTTCTCATAGAAAGCCCATTTTTCAGAAGCAAAATTCTAATCAAATCTTTCACATTATACATACAATATTTACTGTAAATTATTTGTCTGCAATTTGACAAATTTGTTCTAAATTGTTATCTTATAGTTGACAATAAGATACGAAAGTTATACATACATTAAGGAAAGATACGAATTTATGATTACCTGGAAGTTTTCTGCCAACTCTGGTGTTGGTAAGCGTGGGTTTACTTTGGCTGAATTATTAACAGCCGTCCTTGTAATATCGGTTATTATGGTGGCACTTGCTCCTGTTATAACAAAAAGGATGAAAGAAAATATTACAATTCAGACTGATAATAAAAAAGGGCTTGAAATTTATCCTAACCCGGGAACTTATACTTTTGATGTTCCAATTGGCATAAATACTCTTTTCCTGCAAGGTGCAGGAGGCGGCGGGGGCGGCGGAGGCGCAAGCTATATAGATAAAAACGCTGCTTTTTTAAGTTCAAGTACATGGACTGTTCCAAAGGGAGTTAATCAAATAACCTTTACACTCTACGGCGCAGGCGGTGGCGGCGGAGGAAGCAATGGAGCAAGCACTCCGAGTGTAAGTGAAAATAATTCAAGAGTGTATAACAATAAATGTCTAAGTGATGAGTTTCTTGCAATAAGGGGTTCGTCGGATGAAACCGATTTATGTTATACAAAACGAAACTTGAGTTATCCTGATACAATAGGTGCACAAGTTGTCGAAATGGACCCAAATCTAAATCAAGGCCAAACTTGCACCAGAACAGGCGTGTGTTGTTGGAATGGGGATGCTAACGGTTGTTCTGCGCCGGCATCAGGAGGTGCGGCAACTGGCTGCAATAGAGCAGTATGTACATTTGGCGCTGCTAATCAAGTATGTAGCGCATATAAAACTACAACAAGAGAGGAAAAGGGAACATACAGAATCCCTGCTATTACTGAGCTTGAAAAGGTGGCTAAATATTTTAGTGATTGGAACATAAATGCAGGCTCAAGTGGATTACAATTATGTTCTCACAATGATAATTACGGTTGTCCGTATATCGAAAGCTCTAAAATGGCAATATGTTCAATACAAGACGGATGTATTGGTGCGTCTCAAAATTACTGTGTTGGAGCATATGTTTGGGCAAGTAATCAGAATACTCTTGGTAGGCATGGCGCCTGTAGTACCTGGATTGGCGGGGGGTATGGAACTACGGGCGCATACTCTGTCCGTTGCGTTCGCTCGCTAAACAGATATAACCGCTACAGTGGCGCAGGTGGTGCATCTGGTGCTGTAATGGAAAAGACTATTAATGTTCTGCCTAAAGATGTGTTTGAGATAACAATAGGTAGTGGTGGTAATGGTGGAGCTGCAAGAACTAAAGGAAGTCAAGGTGGAACAACAAAGATTGTTCATAAAAGAGGTTCTGTTGAATTAGGAACATACTATGTAAAAGGAGGATTAGGCGGAAACGCTGCAACAACATCAGCCCATGGTAAAGCCTATACAAACGGAACGGCAAGTAATAACACAACACCACAAGGCACATGTTATTCAAGAAACAGAAAAGATACTACAGATAGTTTTTCAGGAGGTAATACATCATGTACTACTCTATCATACAGTGGAGAAGCTGGTAGTTCAACAAAAGGCGGTAATGGAGGAAGGGTTAAAAATACAGGGACTATTAATGATGGAGATAATAGTTCGGGAGGATATCTGTATATAGATAGTAACAGAACAGCTAATCAAAGAGCAACAAATACCGAGATAAGTTATGCAAAAGGACAAAATGCAAGTATTTACGGTTTTGGCGGTGGTGGAGGATTAACTCCTGCATGGGCTGCTTCTACTTCTCACTTCTATGGCGGAGGTAAGGGAGCGTCAGGTAGAGTTGATATAGTGTATAAGGTAGCACTACCGGGTGGCGGCGGAGGTTCTGCTTCAAGAGTTGCAGGTGTTAATGGTAATAATAAAATGTATGAGATTAAGTATAAGGTAGCTGAGGGAGATAGAATTGTATTTAAAGTAGGTTCAGGTGGAACAGGAGGAGTAGAAGGACAAGACGGACTTAACGGTTCAGCTACCGTTATTGGAGATAATGATATTGTATTTCTGGGAGGGGAAGGAGGTAAAGTTGCAACAGAATCTGATAAGAGTTTACTTAGAGGAGGAAGAGGAGGTAATAGCGGATGTGTTAATGAAGAAGATAATATTCAATCAGTAACATCTGGTATTAAGATAAAGAACAGTACTACTGTTAAGTATTCTATTACTCCAAGTAACGGAAGTTTTAAAGGACAAGCAGGAAGAAGAGGAGGAGTACCCTCTAGTTCTGATATACAAAGCGGATATAGTATAGCAAATACCGTATTTGCATATGGGTTCTCAGGCGGTATGGGAGGTAGTCCTTTTAATGTTGAGAGTTCTAAGATTGGTGCAAGTATAACATGCTCAGGCGGTATATATGGAACATTAGGTCAGATGACAAGTATTAAGTATCTTTGTACATCAGGTAATATTAAAGGAAATGATGCAAGAAGTCATGACCCTGTTAACAATGAATTTGGAGGAAGCGGAGGCGGAGGCGGAGGAGTAGTAGGTGACTCCTTTGAACAAGGCTCAGGTGGTAACGGCTCTAGCGGTTATTTAAGGATAAGGTGGGACATGTCAGAGCAAGAGTGAAAAGCGTGAGCCGGAGTGAGCCTAAGGGCTTGCGACGAGCAAGA
>CALUSB010000031.1 GCA_944323335.1 Candidatus Gastranaerophilales bacterium | reverse complement strand
TTTGGCTCAAACATGCTCATACCAAATTTCTCTCAGACCAATCTTTTATTTCCGATTAGCGCAAGCTACGAGTTTGATATATGGGGGATGAATCACACAAAAACAAAAAGTGCCAAAAAGCAGCTTGAAATGATAAAAGAAGAAGAAAGAGCAAAATACATCACGGTTACGGGAAACTTTGCAAGTGCTTACTATAATCTTGTAAAATGCGACAAATTATTAAAAATACAAAATAATCTTGTTTCAGTACAAAATGAGATTGTAGAGCTTACAAATAAAAAGTTTGAAGCAGGAAAAGCCTCTGTAAGCGAAGTGATTGAGCAGAAAAAACTCCTGAAATCACTTGAAGAAGAACTGAATACTCTTCAAAAAGAGCGTACTTTAGTTGAAGAAGAGATAAAGGTAGTTCTTGCAGATAACGATATAAAAGAAATTGAGGATATTTCATCATCTAAAATCCCAGATGTTAAATTCCCTGATTCTATCCCCTCGGATATCATAGAGTCACGCCCTGACTACATTATGGCACAATATAATCTTGAGAGAATGGGCTTAGATGTAAAAGTTGCAAAGAAAAACCTCCTTCCAAGATTTATAATTTTTGGTCAATTTGGCTTTAACGCCTACAGATTAAGCAATTTATTTAACAACAACGCACTTTTATCCTCTGTTGGCGCAGCCCCTATGCTTGACATTTTCACAGGCGGCAGAAAAATGGCATATTTAAGATTTAAAAAGTATGAGTACGAAGAAGCGCTGGAATTTTACAAAAAAACAGTTCTAAACTCCTATAAAGAGGTAAATGACGCCCTTGTAAGCGCAAAAATCTACAACAAAAACCTGCTGAGCGCTAAAGAAAGACTTGAGTTGGAAAACCAAAATCTTGATATTGCAACAAAACTGTATGAGTCAGGTCGAGGAAACCTGCCTGAGATGCTATACGCGCAAGAGAGGGAATTAATGGTAGAAAAAAATATTATCGATTCTCAAATTAACACTCTTATAAGTGTTATAGGCTTATATAAGAGCGTTGGCGGCAAAAATTTGAACGAGATTAGTGAAAACATTTAATACCCTGCTGTCCAATGTAAATAAGTCCTGATAGTCTCATAATTTTACTATGAGAATATTTGTTATAAACGGACATAAATACTACTGGTATGCAACAGGCAAGCTTAATTGTACACTTTTTAGAGAAATTGTTGATACACTTATGCCCCATCATGAAGTAAAAAGCACTATTGTTGAGCTTGGCTACAGTGTCGAAGAAGAAATAGAAAAATACAGATGGGCAGATATAATTATCTATCAGACGCCTATAAACTGGTTTAGTGTGCCATGGCTATTAAAAAAATACTTTGATGAGGTATTTTTATCAAAAATTTTCTTTGACGAGTCAGTAAGATACGGCGAAGGCGGATTATTTTTTGATAAAAAATATATGTTTTCGCTCACTTGCGCTGCAAAAGAAAGCGATTTTAACAACACAGACGGTTTTTTTGATGTAAGAGGCATAGATGAGCTTTTTCTGCCGTTACATAAAATGCACCAATTTTGCTCTATGAGAAAGATTGAGACATTTTGCGCTTACGATGTAATTAAAAATCCGCAAATAGAAAGACTAAAAGACAGGTTGAGATACCACTTAAATAAACATATTAATCATTTTCTATAATCTCTGAAATCATAGCTTTTAATCTATCTGCATCAAATTCACCGTCTTTTGTTCTAACATCAGATAACATCTTTAAGCAGTGAGCATTTGCTTTCTTTAAAAGAGGCAATTTTCTCTTTATTACATCAATCATTTTGAGTGTTTCTGCATTATTTTCTGACAAATCCAAGCTTGCTATTGTATTGTCCAGCATGGCGCGATACTCTACATCATAATTATCACCTAACAGTTTTGACAGGGCATTTGAATCCAAACTTGCCATGGTAAGAATAGGGTCATTTTTCATTAATTTATTGAGCATATTTTTTAACAATATGCCATCGGCAGAGTTATCAATATGATTGATGATATTTTCAAAATCTTTTTTTCTTTTTTGAACATAAGAGGCAAATAATCGATTATAATATGCGTCAAGCTGGATGCTGCAGTAGTTTTCATCCATACTGTACAATACAGAATCCAAAATTTGCGCAGCCTTAAACAATGACTCGTTATATGAAGTATCGGATACGTTATCAGAAACAGCCGAAAGCCTTGTTATAAAACCATCAACAAACTCATCTGATGAAACATCAGCAAGTTCGTTAATCATTGTTATTGCAACCTTATTCACATAAGATTTAATACTAAAACCTCTTGTTTGTTCGGCAATTTCAGGGCTATTTGCTATAGTTTGAATATTTTTTAAAACTGTCTCAAATCTAAATGGAGAATCAAGCATAAAATCAGACCACTTCTTGTTCCCGCGTTTTGAATTACAATGCGCGTGTGTCACAAGATAGTTTCTGGGCGACGAAACTCCGCCTGCAGAAAAAGGCTTAATATGTTCGGCAGAAGCAACAAAAGGTGATAACAATTTTGCATAGAATAATTCAGCTTCACTGTCGCTTAAAAGCACTAAGTCGTTCTCCATTTTTGGGTCTCTTCTTAATGCTTTTGATATGTATTTTACCAGATAAGCATCAGGGTCAGTTTTTGATGATGGCAGTGAGCTGATAGTAGAAATAACGTCGCTCCACAAGTCTACACGTCTTGGGTCATTGTTTTTGCCGGCAATCTTAATTACATTAGATAAAATGTCTTTCCTAAATTCAACATGAATTTTATTTATAAGAAAATCAGACAATTCTTCAAGAGAAATATCCGGATTGAGAATAATATCCTGGTCTTTTACTTTTGAAATGTATTCCAATAACTCCTTTGAGTTAAGTTTTTTTGCCAGTTTCTCAGTTTTAGAATACACTGCCGTCTGCTTAATCAACATCCTGTTTCTTGCACGTGTATACGCCGCAGGAAGCAGCTCTCTGCCATCTTTTTGCGGATTATCAAGTGCTGTTTTTTCAAATAATTTAAGAGCTTTTTTAGCCTGTTCATTCATGGCGGAAGGGTTTTGCAAAACATATTTTTCGAGCTTGTCAACAAGGGCTCTTCCTTTTAAAGCAGAAATTTCCTTGACATCATTTCTGGAAAGAGTATCCTTACCGCAATATGCACAAGGAATACCTGTCGGTTTTTTTAGTTCAAACTCGTATCCGAAAGAAATATTATCTCTTTTAAGTTTTGAAGCAACAGAGGTACTGCGAACAAAAGAATCGCTTTTCAATGTGCGCACAAGCAGCGGTGAAGCCGAAGCGTAAGAATTTATTGAAACACGCGCAGGCTGTCCCGTAAATGAATTATTTTTTGCTTTTAATAAACCGCTAAAAGAAACTAACATAATCTATATAAACTTAAGGGGCAAACATAAAAATTTTTGCCCCTTTTAAAAAATTATTTAACTAAAAATCTACCGTCATTTATTCGTAAAGCAAAATAAGGCAGTGACTTATCCTTTTCCACCATAAACAAGACAAAGGATTTTGAAAAATCATACTTAACTCCTTTTCTTGGAATAGGCATAGACATTTCAACAACATCCATTATTGCTTCATTTCTGAGGTTTGCTCCTTTATTATCAAGGTTAAACTTGATATCATCGATTGCTTTAGCGATTATGTACTTAGTGCCCAAAATTTTCTTATTGCAAATGCTATCATACTGTATTTTTTCATCAACAGAGATAAAAGGTACTTTTAACTCATCACCTTTAGCAAATTTTAAATATTTATTTGTCTTTACATCCATTTGAGCATAAATATCATAGACATTTTGCTGAGATTTTGTTCTGTACAATATAACTCTATCACCTGATTTTGTCTCAAGCGATACTGCATAATCCCAATCATTCAAGTAAAATAAAGGTTTAATTTGAGATGCCAACTCTCTGTTATACTCCTTAGTGCCAAAAAACTTATACATCTCTTTTGAACCGTTAAAAGATTGATTATTAAGCACGTCAAATTCAACCGGAAATTCAACATTTTTTATAAGAAGAGAATATAGAATGTACTCATTTATACCTTTTGACTGCCAGTCAATATCATCCAATACTTCACTTGTTTCGCCAAATTTTTCAAAAATTTCTCTTTGAATTTTTGCTTTCAGCTCATATGATTTTGGAGCAACAATTTTATAGTAAGATTCCTCAGAAATGTCATTTGTCGTAAATTTATTGGCATTTAAAACATACGCCACCTTAGGGTCAATACCCCTAAAATTAATTTTTTTCTTTGCAACAAGTTCCTTTAAATCGCTCCAAAGCAACTGGAATGCAGGCGTAAATACATCGTGCCTGTCATCCAGATTAAAAGCCAAACTCTTGTCTTGTGAAAAGAACAAAAAAGAAAAAAGTAAAAATACCGTAAGTAAAATCTTTTTCATAATATCCTCCGCATTTACTGACAGAATAACAAAAACTGCCTTAAAAAACAATTTAATAGCATATAAATAACATTAAGTTATGTAACAAATCGAAAAATTTAGTAAATTATTAATCTTGAGCTGATTTATAATGTTTGCTCAGCAAAAAATAAGAGGTATACAAATGCAAGTTAGTTTTCAATCATCAAAAGTACAATCTCAACCATCATTTGGTATGGCACAATTAACAAAAAAAGGCCAAATAGCAGCAAAACGCTTTGTTGCGGAATTGCCGCAGTTTGCAGACCAAGACGTATATGTTAGAAAAAACATGTTAAAAAAACTTTTATCACCCAAAAATGGTCAGGTTGCTCCACAAACCATCACTGATTTCTTTTCATACGGCGATACACAATTTACAGATAAAAATGCTCAATTCATAAAGAAACAAATACTTCCGATTACCGGACAAGCAAGAATAAAAAGCTTTTTACAACAAGAACATACAAAAGCTGCAAATATCCTTCAGGAAAACAACGATAAAGTCTACTCAACTACAACCACAGAAAGCGGTATGGCCCTGATTGAAGGCATTATAGGACTCTTCGATAAAAATATCAATAACCCTGAAGTATCGGGCAAAAAAGGCGCCAAAATGCTTGATTTGATTAAGCAATATTTGGGAACAGAAGAACATGTTCAAAGGGCTGCAGTAGTAACAGACAGAATGTACTCAAAAAAATAAACAAATTAAAAAAACATAAAAGACCTGCTTTTTTTGCAGGTCTTTTTTATTAATTTATGTAAATTATTATATTTAAAAAATAAAGTTTGTTTGCATTGCTGTCGATTATTATTAATGTGAAGGCAGTGTAGATATTTAAAGAATTAATTAAAACATTTTTTTGTGCTTATTTGACGCAAATCCATGATTGGTTTGCGTTTTATTTTATCATTTCCTATCGTATCGTTACGTATTGATAACACTATACTAAACCTTCCTTGAGTGCCTTAACAGCAGCTTGTGTTCTGTCATCAACTACAAGTTTTTGGATAATATTGCACACATGCGCCTTTGACGTATGTTCGCTTATTTTTAATATTTGTGCTATTTCATAGTTTGACTTACCATCCACCACTAACTTTAGAACCTCGTATTCTCTTTCAGTCAAATTACTGTGCGTGGCTTTAAAATTTGCCCTATTTTTTGTTTTAGCAGGTATTACCGTAGAGCCGGATTCTCTTATTATAGGTACTACTTTTGGGTCAAGCCACATAGCACCATCATTCACGCTTCTTAGAACCATAGCAAGCATATCAGAGTTTATATCTTTAAGCACATATGCGTTAACTCCCGCACGAAGGGACTCCATAACTTCATTTTCACCAACATGAGATGTCAACATTATAATTTTGGCATTACTGTTTGAAGCCAATATTCTTTTTGCAGCCTCCACACCTGAAATATCTCCTAAGCCTACATCAATAATAACAACATCAGGATTATGAACTCTAACCTTTTCAATACCCTCTTTTCCATTATCAGCTTCTGTAATTACAGTTATGTCATCAAATTTTTCAAATAATGATTTTAAACCCACCCTCATTAACTTATGGTCTTCTATTAAAATAACTCTTATTTTTTTATTTTTTTCGTTTTGAATTTGCATACTCACTCCTTAGTTAATTTTTTTATGAGTATAAATTTATTTTTATACATTTTCATCCTTGATTTTATTTGGACGCGGATATATTTTTTCTAATTAAAATCTAAATTCAGATTATGAACTATCGTAGCGATATGTAATGATAATATTATTTAATTATATTCATAATTTGCCCGACAATAGCCATGGAATTATAATTATATAGTGACTCAGGTTAAGTTTATACAATAGAAGATATAGTTTCATACGTATAAATGCAATAAAAGGCCTTGTTACATAATATATATTATAGCTACCAATCGATATGAATGAAAAAGTGGCTAAAATTCAAATATCACATAGATAATCTATTGAGTAAATATTGTGCACTTTTTGAATTTTTAAACATAGAGGTAAAAATGTCGCAAAAAAAATTAAATTATGATGTTGTAATATCCGGCGGAGGAATCGCGGGAGTATCTTGTGCATACAATTGTGCAAAATTAAAATTAAAAACTTTACTTGTTGAAAAAGAAAGTTACCTCGGCGGCGACATAACAGGTTCTCTTGTAATACCCGTTATGAAATGTGACACAGAAAATATTAATCAAGACTTTTATAAAAAACTTGTGCTTGAAGCCAAAAAGTTTGGCGCACAAATTGAATACGGAGATAAAAATTCAGGTTGGTTTAATCCCATACTGCTAAAGTCGGTACTTGAAAAAATTTTAACAGATGTTGGTGCAGATATATTATTTGAATCGGAAATATCAAAAGCAGAAACTTCAGGAAATCATATAAACGAAGTTGAAATTTTATCAAATACATTATCATTACCTATCGTATCGAAGTATTATGTTGATGCAACAGGTAATGCTGCATTTTCAAAATTATTAAACTGTGAACTTTGGAGTGATGAAACACAAAAACAACCGTCAAGTCTTAGGTTTATTGTTTCCGGTGTAAATTTAGAGGAACTGAAAAAGTTTCTTGATGAAATAGACAACGATAAAAATGTTACCACTACCTATCGTATCGATACTAAAATTCACTTGAGCACTGCTTACACCTGGGACAATAGCAAAAAATGGGCGCTTGAACCATATTTTAAAAAGGCAATAGCGGATGGAGTGCTAAAACCCAATGATGAAGCTTATTTTCAGATATTTACCGTAGCAAATATGACCGAATCCGTCGCCTTTAACTGCCCAAGATTACAAGATTATAGCAACAATGACCCGTTTGAATACTCAAAAGCAATAATTGAAGCCAGATGTGCAATTATCAGGTTGCATGATTTTGTAAAAAAATACATTAAAGGCTTTGAAAACTCATATATTTCAAACATAGCGGCAAAAGTAGGTAAACGAGAAACAAATAGAGTAAAATGCCTTTATGACTACTCGGTTGATGATATTATAAGTGAAAAAAAGTTTGAAAACCCCGCACTTAAGTCCAACTACCCCATTGACATACACTCAAACAAAAAAGACTGCTCAGTACTATACAAAGTATGCTCGTATGAGCTGCCTGTGGAGTCATTAAAATCAAAAAATTATAGCAATTTGTATGTAGCAGGAAAAATTGCAGGTTCAGATTTTAAAGCTCAAGGAGCGCTCAGAGTTCAGTCCAGCTGCATGTCCATGGGAGAAGCTGTTGCAAAAGATATTAAAAAAAATATTAACTAATGTAAAAATTTTTTCTATTTTTATTAACTTTTAATTCCACACTGCCGATAAACGAAATGAATACATCCCAAGGTGTGTGAAAGTTAATATAAAAATAGGAGATAAAGATGGGATTTTTAGATGGCATCAGTAATTCACTTAAGAAAATTAAGGAAACTGAACAAACAGGGAATGACAAAACGCAAAACAACTCGCAAGCAGAACAAAATCCTGATGAAATTGATGTATTTGGTCAAGATTTAAACGAAGACGGCATAGGCGATAACATCCAACTAAACTCTGAAAATCTGCAAGAAGATGAGGATGGCAATAGCTATGTTAAAGTAGACAACACGCACAACAACTCATTATACAAAATCATGGAAAACACCTATGAGGGATTCTATGACTTATCTCAAGAAGAACAAAATCAACTTCTTGATGCGGTAATGAACGCTAACCCTGAAATATACGGGACAGAAGTAAATAATGTCTCAAATCAATACGTTACGGATAGCGAAAGAAGCAGCCTTAAAGACGGTAGTGCCAACCGAACGGAAAGAATGAACACTATTATTTACGCTGATGATAAAGTATACATACCTAAAAAAAGCCCGACAATACAAAATGTAAGCGTAAAAACTCCCGCTCAAAACGGTAACGAAGGAGACTCAGAACATGTCCATGTAGGTACTGTAATTGCTACACCACATGGTTCAAAAACATATACATACTCGCCCGATAAAACAGATGTAACTTTAGAAGAAAATTCAACACTAAAAGATGTCATCAAAGCAAACTTTAAAGATGCAAACGACAACAATACATATTCTATAGCGCTAAATCAGGCAAAAGCTAACTCTGATTTCGTATTGGAAAGGGTAAACTCACAAACTGGTGAAAACTATGAAGATGTAGCAGATATACCCTCTGATGTCCTTTTGAGCACAGACTTATATAAAAAGGATTCCGAAAACAATCTTAAACTTGTAGACTCACAACATGAAGACTTTAAAGACGACACAGATCTAACTTCATCAAAATTTGTAGACCAGCAAACATTTATACCCGAAAACTCAACTGTACTGATTGACCCCAACTGGGATGGAGAAACTCCTGACCCTGAGGGCAGACAAATTTATAAATCAGTAGAAGAAGCAATCATAGCAAACTACAAAAACGCCGATGAATCCAAAGAAGGTATTACAACAAGTAAGTCAGATGCTTATGCGGTTGTAATGGATGGTTTAAAAGACAACCCGTTAAATGCCTCGATAGTTGAGGGTAAATCAGGTAAAGATGCAATTGATGCACTCAATAATATATCAGAAGCAACTGAAATCAACCTACAACCAACCGAACTTCAAAGAATAGCTGTCGGATGCGATGAAGAAGAAGCAAAGGTAGCATTTGCAGACGGCAAAGACATACAATTCTCATATCTGCAATCAAGCGCTGAAGAAGCAGACCTTACTCAAAGAGACATGGGTGAAGTTGTTGAAACCGAAGTTGTTGATGGCGGCAGACACAGAGTTGAACGCTACGAAGACGGCAGTGCAATTTACACCGATATTGAAACCGGTGAAGTTATAGAAGAATATCCCGGCGAAAGCACTAAATACAAATATGAATCAATGCTGGATTTAATGGAATTCTACGCTGACCCAAGTGATGAATCCCAAGAAAACGGCAAAAGTTTACTTGACAGATACAATGAAAACCCTGATGACCCTGAAACACAAGCACTTATTGGTGCAGCAGTTAAGAATATAATAACAAATAATGACTACTTTAAAAATTCAACATTTGAAGTTGACGGCGAAGAAGTAGCAGGAAAAGACCTTACAACCGAGCAAGCACTAAAACTCTCACTAATTGGTGAAGATGGTAAACCTATTGTATCGAATTTAAAACTCGGCGATGCAGCATACAATATTACCAATGTTGGTGAAAGCAAACCTGCCAATACTACAACAGAAACAAAACAACCCGATACAACAGATAAGGTGCCTACAAACCCAGAATCGCCAACAAAACCGGCACCAGAACCATCAGATACCGACACTGATACAGATGTAGATACAGATACAGACACAGACATAGATACCGATACCGATATAGACACCGATACTGATACAGATGTCGATACGGATACTGATACTGACGTAGACACAGACACCGACACTGATACAGATGTCGATACGGATACTGATACCGATATAGACACCGACACTGATACAGATGTCGATACGGATACTGATACCGATATAGACACCGATACTGATACAGATGTAGATACAGATACAGACACAGACATAGATACCGATACCGATATAGACACCGATACTGATACAGATGTCGATACGGATACTGATACCGACGTAGACACAGACACCGATACTGATACAGATGTCGATACGGATACTGATACCGACGTAGACACAGACACCGATACTGATACTGAAGAACCGGAACACCCTGGCGTTGATACAGACAGTGACAATGATACCGATGTAGATACTGATACCGACGTAGACACCGATACTGATACAGATGTCGATACGGATACTGATACAGATACAGACGGAACAAATAAACCGCCACAAATTGATATAGAAGACCCTGAACATCCATATGTCGACACTGATACTGATACAGATACCGATACAGATACAGGTAATGGAGACACAACAGGAGATTTACCCGAACAACAACCTGAACAAAAACCTGAACAACAACCTGAACCTGAACAAAAACCCGAACAACAACCCGATCAACAACCTGAACAAAAACCTGAACAAAAACCCGAACAACAACCCGATCAACAACCCGATCAACAACCTGAACAAAAACCTGAACAAAAACCCGAACAACAACCTGA
This sequence comes from Candidatus Gastranaerophilales bacterium, assembly GCA_944323335.1. Lineage (GTDB taxonomy): Bacteria > Cyanobacteriota > Vampirovibrionia > Gastranaerophilales > Gastranaerophilaceae > Galligastranaerophilus. The sequence goes on along the minus strand of CALUSB010000031.1, from coordinate 11,634 downwards.
ACAAAAACCCGAACAACAACCCGAACAACAACCTGAACAAAAACCCGAACAACAACCTGAAGAGGGTGGAAATGAAGGCAATTGTGCACCACCACCCGAAGTCGATAGCAACGATGATGACAATTTTGCAATAAATCTCGATTCAGAGTTTGACGACATATTTAAAGAAGAATAACAACGAATGCAAAGAGGGCTATACTGCAGCCCTCTTTGTAAATTTTTGTAAATATTTTCTCTCATGTAAATATAAATGTGCAAACTAAAAATTTATGAGTTTTATACTTGTATAAACAAATATATGGGAGATAATATGTCAGACCTTAAAGTTTCGTTAAAGCTAGATAGCACAAAAACCAATACAAGGGAAGCAAAACCGGTAACATCAAATCCATTTGCTAACGATAAAGCAGATAGTGTTTCCTTTAGCGGAAATAAACATAAAAACAAGTCAATATTTAAAAGAGCGCAAATCGGCTTAATGGCAGCGCTGACAGCACTAAATCTGGCTGCTTGCAACAGGCCGGTTAATAATGAAAATGTAGACACAAGCCAACCAACAAGTATTGAAGAAACGCTGAATAAAGATGGCAATGAAATTCAAAACGAGTTTACGATAACAAGTGATGAATTACTTGAAGAACTTGAAAACCATACACATGCAGCAACCGTGATTACAACTCCGCATCAGACAGTCAGATACGTTTATATACCAAGGGGAGGAAATTCAGAAGGTACTGAGGATGTAAAATACTCAATAGCTAAAGATGATACTCTTGCCTCTATTATTAAGAACAATTTTGGCGAAATAAACGAAGACAATATATATTCAATTGCACTAGACCAAGCCAAGGCAAACTCTGAACTTGTACTTGAAGCTATTAACGATAGTGAAGGTAAGACTTTGTACGGCGATGTTGCCGATATACCGGCTGAAAAACTTTTGAATACTAAATTAAATTCAAAAGGAGAGAAGCTTGAATTATCACTTGTTAATTCTACTCATGAAGACTTTATGCCATATGAAGACCAGCATAATATGACAACATTTGTTGACCAAGAAAGATTTATTTCAGACAATGAATATGTCATCATTGACCCACAATGGAATGGTGAAACATCAGACCCCTCGGGAATACCGATATATAGTTCGGTAGAAGAAGCAATATTAACAAATTACAGAAGTACGGATGCAGAAAAAGACAATAAATTTGTTGAGTCAATTTGGACTGATTCATATGCAGATATTCTGGACGGGTTAAGAGATGATGCACTGAATGCACAATATCTTGAAGGCATGTCTAGAGATGAAGCACTTGCATATTTAAAAGACAGCAATTTTAGCGATAAAATAACCTTACACATGGGTGATGTAGAAGCCCAAAGAATTGCCATTGGTTGCGATGAACATGGCGCAAGAGAAAATATTACAAATGGACAAGACTATAAATTTTCTTATCTGCAATCACTCGTAGAAACTGTTGACTTAAATGAAAAAGATGAAAACGGCGACTACAAATACCAAACAATGTATGATTTAATGCAATTTTATGCCGACCCGAGTGACGAATACCAAAACAACGGAAAAACATTGCTTGACAGATATAACGAAGACCCTGACAATCCGGAAACTCAAGCTTATATACTCGTGGCAATAAAAGACATAATACAAAACGACCCATACTTTAGTACTGCTGAATTTGAGTTCAATGGTGAAAAAGTAAAAGGCAGCGACTTAACATCTCAGCAAGCGTTACAAATTAATTTAATTAAGGACGACAAACCAATAGTTGACACTATTGAACTTGGTGACGCAGCTTACAATTTGGTTGGCGCAGGCGAAGAAAGCATATATATTAATGCCGAAGAAAACACTCAAGACAAGCCCGAAATTGCTGACACAGATACGGATACCGATACGGACATAGATACTGACACAGACGTAGATACTGATACCGATATTGATACCGATACGGATACTGACACAGATACCGATGTAGATACAGATACAGATACTGACGTAGATACCGATACAGATACTGATACTGACGTAGATACTGATACAGATACTGACGTAGATACCGATACAGATACAGATGTAGATACAGATACAGATACTGACACAGATACCGATGTAGATACAGACGTAGATACTGATACAGATACTGACACCGATACAGATGTAGATACAGATACAGACATAGATACAGATACAGATACAGATACAGATACTGACACAGATACTGATACAGACGTAGATACTGATACTGATACAGACGTAGATACGGACACAGACGTAGATACTGATGTAGATACAGATACTGATACTGATGTAGACACCGACACTGATACTGATACAGACACAGACACAGAAGAGCCCGAACACCCTCCTGTAGACACAGACAGTGACTCAGACACAGACGTAGATACTGATACTGACACAGATGTAGATACAGACGTTGACACAGACACAGACGTAGATACGGATACCGATACAGACGTTGACACAGACACAGACGTTGATACTGATACTGACACAGACACAGAAGAGCCTGAACACCCTCCTGTAGACACAGACAGTGACTCAGACACAGACGTAGATACTGATACTGACACAGATGTAGATACTGACGTAGATACCGATGTAGATACTGATACAGATACCGATGTAGATACAGATACAGATACTGACACAGATGTAGATACAGACGTAGATACAGATACTGATACGGACACTGATACTGACACAGATACTGATACAGACGTAGATACTGATACCGACACAGATACCGATGTAGATACCGATACAGATACTGATACAGACGTAGACACAGACACCGATACTGATACCGATACAGACGTAGATACGGATACGGATACTGATTGTGAAGAGCCGCCAAAAGTAGACAGTAACTACGACGACCCATTCAACAGCGATGATTCTACAGTAGTTGACATGCCGGCAATTAATCAACCAAGCACCCAAGAACCTGCTCAACAAGAATCAAATAACTCACAAGAACAGGCTCAAGAACCGGCTCAAAAGGAACCTGAACAAAAAGAACCTGCTCAACAAGAATCAAATAACTCACAAGAACCGGCTCAAGAACCGGCTCAAAAGGAACCTGAACAAAAAGAACCTGCTCAACAAGAATCAAATAACTCACAAGAACAGGCTCAAGAACCAGCTCAAAAAGAACCTGCTCAACAAGAATCAAATAACTCACAAGAACAGGCTCAAGAACCGGCTCAAAAAGAACCTGAACAACAAGAACCAACTGTTGAAACAGAAACCAATGAACAGCCTACGGTAACAATAGGTTCGAATGAGGCATTTGATGACGTAGATGACATATTCTACAATTCATAAGAACAAACTTAAAAAGCGGCTCTAAAAAGCCGCTTTTTTAAAATGAAGTTTCTATTGTACCGCCACCAAGCACAAAATCATCGTTATACATTACAACCGCCTGCCCTGGGGCAACAGAGCTTTGCGGAGTTAAGAATTCTATTCTAACATTATTGCTATCAATCGGGTAAACAACAGAGTCAAAAGGCTGCTGAGCAGAGCGTATTTTTATCTGCGCATCAAACGGCTTATTTGGCCTATCCTCAAAAATCCAGTTTATATTTGATGCAAATAAACCCTTGGAATAAGTATTTTCTTTAGTAGATACTATTAACCTGTTATTAACGGTATCAAAGCCAACAACATACAGAGGCTCACTGTAAGCAATTAAAAGCCCCTTTCTTTGCCCTATTGTATAATTATGCAACCCTCTATGCTGCCCAAGAATATTACCAAAAGTATCTACGATATCACCCGAATTTTCTTCGCACTCAAGTAAATCAGAATATGAACCCGAATAAAAATCCTGACTATCCTGCTTTTTTGCAACCGGGATATTGTTTTTTATCGCATATTCGCGCGTTTGTTCCTTGGTAATCGAACCCAATGGGAAAATAACATTTTTTAGAACTTCCTGACTAAGTCCATACAAAAAATAAGACTGGTCTTTTTTTGTATCCACTGCTCTTTTTAGAACATATTTTTGAATATTTTCGTCAAATTCACATCTTACATAATGCCCTGTTGCAAATTTATCGAACTCCAAACCCAATAGTCGTGCTTTTTTAGGGAAAACACCAAATTTTATAACAGGATTACACATTACACAAGGGTTTGGAGTGCGGGCATTTAAGTATTCCTGTTTAAATTTAGAAAAAACAAAATCATCAAATTCGCTTGAAACATCAACAAGATGAAAGTCGCACCCGACAAATTCACAATTTGCCATAGCATCATTAATTTCTTTGGTTTTATCAGACCCGTAGCAAGAGCGAGCAAGGGGGTTTTTTGTAGCACCTGAATAAATTTTCATCATAGCACCAATAATATCGTGCCCTTGAGCCTTTAAAATATACGCGGCAACCGCAGAATCTACACCGCCTGATATACCTACCAATACTCTCATAAAAGCGATTTTAACATAAATATATACTTGTTTGACACTGTAATTTAATTTTTGTAAAATGTACTAATGCTACCTATTATAGATGAAGAAGTTATTGAGAAGATTTTAAGCGAAGCCATGCAAGATATACACGGCTGGCGCAAGAAAATGATTCACTATATAAAAGAAGAAAATCCTGAAGTAAACACGGCCATCATCGAAATTGCTCAAGGAACGGATTTAGACCCAAAAGCAGTTGCTACAGGCGCTTACATGACGTATTTACTGCTTGAAAAAGCCTCGGAAGAAGATAGCGGCACAATTGATTTTGAAGAATAGTTTATTTGGTGTAAAATAAGATTATGACAAGTGCAAACAGTACAGAAAAAATAATAGAAATGTCCTATGTGGCTAAAATCCTCAATAACATTCGCGAGGTAATAGCAGAGGACAGACGCCAAAAACAACCGCTGATACTTAGAATTAACGAAGCATTTATTTTTAATATTGCAAGAAAAGCACTTGTAGACAGAAATTCAACTTTTTTGATGTCAATAGCGGGGGAATCTGCATCAGGCAAAACTACTCTTGTTAAAAACACCGCAAAAGCTTGCTTAAAATCAGATACAAACGATGTTTACACCGTTGTTTGCTGCGATGACTACTATAAAGACGCATCAAAAGAACTTTCTCAAGCGGGCAGTTACGAGGAACTTTTTAAATCAGGTTTCAGTTTTGATACACCGGATGCCATAGACCTTGCACTTATGAAAGAGCACTTAATAGCACTTAAAGAGGGTAAGGAAATCCGCTCTCCATTGTACAATTTTGTCACATGTGAGAGTAAAAAAGACATGGTTTTAAAAAAACCCGCAAAACTCATACTAAATGAGGGGCTATACGTTCTTAACGAGTGTATGCGCGATATCGTTGACGTTAAAATATACGTATATACACCATTTGAAATAATCAAAGAGCGCTGGTATGCTCGTGCCGTTTCCAGAGGCAAGATAGGTAAAGCTGCCGATATGCAGTTCCACGACGTAAACCAGACAGCATTTCGATACATAAGACCAACAATGGATATGGCAGATATTGTTGTTAATGGTCTTACAACACAAGAGTACATAGAAGATATGACACATCGTTTTATAAATGCAATTACGGATGTTATAAATAAAAGATAGTACTTGACATTATGCCTTGATTATATATTATAAATATGTCCAATGGGGCGTCGCCAAGTGGTAAGGCAGCTGGTTTTGGTCCAGCCATTTCAGAGGTTCGAATCCTTTCGCCCCAGCCAATTAACTCCCGAATATGTCGGGAGTTTTTTGTATGCCAAAACACTAATAATTTCCAAGTCTTGCAAAAAACAGGACACTTTCAGCTATTCTTGCCGCAGGGCGATTTATGATGTCGCTTTGGGCTTTTGTCAGTTTAACTTTTTTAGCATTTGGCAGAAGCTTCATCAACTTATCTTCTCCGAAGCAAGTATAATCAAAAACAACAATATCAGGTTTTTTTGACATAATATACTCAGGAGAAATAATAGGATAGGCGTTATTTACATCATTTGTTATTGAAATATTCCCAGACTCGTTAATAACATCTGTTATAAAGCTTTTTTTGCCAATAGTTCTTAACGGTTCAACAGAAACAACATAAAAGATTTTTTTATTTTTATTTTTATTTGAGCGCTTTGCACAAATAATATCGGATTTGATTTGAGCTACAAGGTTTTCAGCCTTTTTCTCTTTATTTGTAAGCTTACCCAGCGCCAGAATATTCTCATAAACGGAATTTATATTCTCGTATCTAAAACACAAAGGAGTGATGCCTATTTTTTTATACTTGTTGACTAAAAAATCAGCCGAATCGGGCGCAAGGAAATAGTCCGGATGAATATCAATAAGCATAGATTCATTAATGAAATAATAATCACCGATAATTGGTTTGTCTTTTACCTCTTTTGGAAAGTTGCATTGCGACGACACTGCTTTTAAATTGTCTTGCGCTCCGATTGCAAACATTATCTCGCTTGAAGCGGGAGAAATGCTGACAAAAGAAGGAGCATCCTGCGCAAAAGAGGCACAAGACAAAAGTAAAAAGAAAAATAGACTAGTCAACACTTTGAACATAAATATTACCGTTGCTTTCTAAAATTTCAAAGTTCATATCAAAAATGGATTTTAAATTTGAACTTGTAAAAAACTTGATGCCATCTTGATGTAGAATTTTATGCTCAGTAGTAATACCAAAAAAAGTATCCCCGTATTTTAACGCCAAGTTAATATCATGCATGACAACCACGCTAGTTATGCCCTTTTTAGTCAATTCCTTGAGCATTTTTAATATTTTTAACTGATTAATAAAATCCATATTTGAAGCCGGCTCATCCAGCAAAAATAAATCCGCACCCGAAAGTAATCCAAGACCGATATTTAGCTTTTGAATTTCACCGCCCGAAAGATTTTCCACACAAATGTCTTCCTTGTCCAACAAATCAACTTTTGAGAGTACTTTTTCAATTTTATCTTTTTCATCTTTAGATAAAAACCATTTTAAATTATCACTAAAAAATATTGAAGAAAGATAGTCAAAAACGCTTATCCCCTTTGGATAATACGGATTTTGAGGAAGATAAAATATTTTAGAAAAATCGTTATAAACCCTAAAACCAGTTTTTATATTACCGGTAATAATTTTAAACAAGGTTGATTTTCCCGCACCATTACGGCCGAGAATAACTGAAAGCTTATTTTTTTGCAGCTCAAAACTCGTATTTTGAAAAATTATTTTTTTACCAAAATTAAAATTTAAGTCATCAATCTTAATTATTTAGAGCCTCCCTTCCTTTAAAAGGAAAAACACAAAAAACGGCACTCCCACTATTGCAACAACAACTCCAAGCGGAATTTGCAAGGGAAATATTCCATTTTGAGAAATAAAAGTAGAAAGCAATAAAAGAGCAGAGCCCGAGATAATATTTCCAAAAAACAAAAGTCTTGCATCACAGCCAAAAAGAAGTTTGGACAGAAGAGGGCAAATAATGCCGACAAAACCCAAAATACCAATACTATAGACACTTATTGAGGTCAAAAAGGCAGAAATAAGAACAAAAATTATGTTATACTTATTCCTTATCGCAACGGAAGTAAAAACAATTCTCTCATCAAGTCGTAACAAATTTAAAATCGGGGTAAAAACACCGCAAATAATAATACCTGCTAAAAACAGCAGCAGGAGAAATTTTTCTGACGAGTCAGGACTTGAAAAACCACCTGACAACACAAGCGTCATAGGATAAGCTTTCTGCGGATTTGTAAGTATAAAAAACGATATAATAGAGCCAACAAAAAGATTAACCGAAAGCCCTATTAGAATTAATTTTGTTATTGAAAACTTCGAAAAACCGCTTAAAAAAATAACTAAAAACGCAGTTAAAATTGCACCTGTAAAACCAAATAACGAGTAGTGGGAGCTGTTGAAAAATAGCATGGAAACAACAATTCCAAGGCCCGCACCTGAAGATAGACCCGTTAAATACGGGTCTGCCAGATTATTTTTTGATATCGCCTGCAAAAACATGCCTGCAAGGGCCAGAGTTGCACCTGAAACAATCGCCCGAATTACAACAGGAAATCTAATAAATTTAAGTATAATTTCATAATTTGATGCGTCTAATCTGTAAAAAAGACACAATGCTAAACTTGCAAAAAATATCACAACAAGCAGTGTAAAAGCAAAAAACTTTTTATTCAAAACAAAGTTATAAGTTTTTAATCTTTTCATTTTTTTGCATTTTCTTTTCTTCTTTTAACTTGCTTCTTACAAGTTTTTGTTCATCCAGCATCTTTTGTTTTTCTGTATCATATTCTACAAAAATACCAAATCTTGAGCGTATTGCCGGACTATAGTAAAAAACATTACCTTGTCTGTATACACAGTTATCTTGGTCAAAAAGGTTGAATATATCTCCTCTTAAATATACGTGCACACCCTTTATAGAAAACAATCTTACTTTAGTTCCCAACCTCGCGTCAAGCACACCGTCTACTCGATTATCAGGGTCATCTCCTGCGGTTACTCTTCTTGAAGAAGTTGCAACAACACCCGCATACAAGTCCCATCTCTCTTTCAAGGGAGTAAGGTACAACATTGCACCATAAGTATTATTAGGAGCTTGCGGAAGCTCTAAACCCGTGGCCTTATCCTCTGAATCGGTATAAGTATAATTCAGAACAAGCTTTACATAATCGTTAGGAGCAACGGTAAGCTTGGATTCATAACCGAAGATTTTTGCATTGTCTATGTTTTGGTATTGATAATCCCAACTGTTTGCAACCTGCGCATTAACAATATAGTCTTTATAGCTGCTGTTAAAAAATCCAAAATCAAATTTTACCTTGCCGTCAAAAAAGCTCTGTTCAACACCGGCGTCCCAGCCAGTCAAAACTTCAGCATTAAGCTCGGGGTTTGGTATATAACCCCAAGATGGGATGTTTACAAATCTTTGATATAAAGACGGATTATTTACACCCTGTCCCCATGAACCACGGAATTTTGTTTTTGCGCCTGACAATTTAAAAGTAGGTAGAACCAAGGCTACAGAACCGTTTGGAGTTATATAATCGCCATAAACATTATTATGAATGTATCTGACCCCACCTCTTATAAATAACTTATCTTTTATGTTAATTGAGTCATTTACATACAAGTCATTTTGTAGAGTTGAACTTTTTAAATCATAAGAGTTGTACCCCCAACCCATATCACCTTGCGAAGAAAAATGAGCATATTCACGCTCGAGATTGTACCCGACAGAAAGCCTGTTCCAATCTGCCAGCTTAAAATTATGTTGAGTAATGAAATTTATTCTATTGCCCTTGTATTTTGCCCAGTCCCATGCATATGGGTCAAAATTATCAGGCACCATATCATAGTTATAGTTTGAACTTTGATACAATCCAAAACGCATACTATAGTCATAGCGCTCATTTACAGCATGTTTAAAAGACACATTTTCCATTATATCCATATTTTTGACATAATTGTTAGGGTCATTATAAACGGGTATTCCTCTCCACAAATCGCCATAGCCATATCCTAGACCTTTTTTAGCATTTGAAAATCTGAATATATTCCTCAATTCTGCTTTACCGTCAAGTAATTTATACCCAACATTAGATACAAGAAATAAATTCCTGTATGCATCGTTTCGCAAAGTACCTAAGTCAGAAGTTCTCATCCCGCCTGCAGTCTTATAATAAGTAGTAGAAAAATAATAGTCTAAATTTTTATACTCACCCATAATTGCGGCACGTTCTTTAAAAGTACTCAGCTGTCCGATATCAGAACCAAGCTCAAACTTAAACGGCCCTCTGCCTCGCCTTGTTTGCATATTTATTGCACCGCCTAAAGCATTGGTACCCAAAACATTACCCTGAGGGCCTTTAATTACTTCAATAAGTTCTAAATCATCAGTATTTATAAACTGAGTTTCAGGCACATAACCGATACCTGTTGTTCTATCTGCCCTGATGCCGTCGATTGTCATCCTGACTCTGTCCGTACCTCGCATACGCACACTTGAAACATTACCCTCAGAACCGCTGTTTGTATTTACAACGACACCTGTTGCCTGTTGCAAAATATCGGACAAGTTAGGATTATTTTGGCGTTGAATATCTTCTCGTGTGAATTTATCAATACTTATACTGCTATTCTCTAAAGAATCAATATAGTTATCCAATGTATTAATCTGATTTCTTTTTACTTGGGCAGAAAATCTACCCTCTTGAACTTGAGGGTAAATAGGCTCATCGTAGAGCTCTTCAATGGCGCATACACCCTCGCAAACCAGAAAAAATAAAATAGCAGTAAGTAGTGCTGTCTTTTTCATAAACAGACCTTTCCCTAGGTACTTCCAAACCATACAAGCATTCCGGCTAAACGGCTGTGGATCAGCAGGATATAAAATAAAATTTTTAATCCTTTTCCTTGAATGGTAACTTTAGAATAACATCATAATTTTTAATATGCAAACTTTTTTAATATAATACATTAATGAATTGCATTGATACATACTCTTCGCCACTTGGAAAAATATACCTAAAGGCAGAATCCGACACTCTTGTAGGCCTTTGTTTTGAGGAACAATTTAGCGAGCATACAGACCAAATTGTAAACAAGACTTCTAAGGTCATCACAAGCGCCAAGAAGTGGCTCGATAAATATTTTGATAACAAGATACCAAAAACATCAGAACTTAGTCTTAAAATCCATTCTACACCCTTTAGAGAAATCGTTTGGAAAGAACTTTTAAAAATTCCCTACGGCAAAACAATAACATATGGAAAAATCGCACAGAATATAGCAGATAAAACAGGAATAGAAAAAATGTCAGCACAGGCAGTAGGAAGTGCAATCGGAAAAAATCCTTTGTTAATTATCATACCCTGTCACAGGGTGATAGGGGTTAATAATCTTGGCGGATACAGTGCAGGCATGGAAAAGAAAATTCAACTGTTAAAAATTGAAAAAATTTTATAATTTTAAAGAAAAAACAAATACACTCACAAATTGCATTAAGTAAAATAAAAAATCCAAAAAGCACTTTTATAATGGTTTAGTTAACAATATTCAAGGGCAATCATTATGAAAAAAATACTTACAGGAGTTTTAACTATTACAGCTATTTTTGTCACAACAGTTGACACAAAGGCGCTAACTAAATTTACTACATATACGCCTATAAATCAGACATACGGAACATATTATCCTAATCCTTCAAACAGTTACGATAAATACGGCAGAAGACTTGGAACATACGTAACAAATACAAGCGGAATAACAAGAAGCTACGACAGATACGGCAGGCAAAACGGAGTTTTTATACCGACAAACCGCAACATCAGCAGGACATATTACAATAGATACAACCCTAATTATTACAACTATAACGGCGGTTTTGGAGGCCTAAAAACATACAACAGGTTTGGCAGACAAATAAGGTAAAAAAAAGGGGTGCAGATATAACTACTATCTGGAGCGCACCCCAAGAATTAAGATACGAAACGGATTTTACACAGGCGCGATAGCAATAGCGTGCGCCCATGCGAGTCACTTTGACGAAGTGACAAAATTTCTATGAAATTTTCAAACGAAGTCAAAAAGTGAG
>CALUSB010000030.1 GCA_944323335.1 Candidatus Gastranaerophilales bacterium | reverse complement strand
GACCGCAGGCGCAACTGTTGATAGGCGACGTAGGATAATCGAGCGCAACGGCGCGAGATACCCACAGGAGCATTGCGTAAGCAAGCGCGAGCTTAGCGCGAGAGCGCTTAGCAAGCAATAAATCTTAATTTTGCATGGAAGTTTCTTTTTGGTTATAATTAAACAAAAAGGAGCTCTCTGGTTTTGGAAAGATTTGTCGGAATTATAGGTATAGTAATTATTTTAGGCATATGTTACCTTATGTCTAACAACAGAAAAGCAATCAGCTTAAAAACCGTTATATCGGGCCTTTTGCTTCAGTTTTTACTCGCTGTTTTTATATTAACAATACCTCTTGGTCAAAAGATAATCTCAGGAGTTGCAAAGTGTATAGAGAAAATTTTATACTTTGCAAACGCAGGCGGTGACTTTGTTTTTGGTTTTTTAAATGATTCGCCTGAAAAGATAGACTCTATTTTCTACCCGGGGGCTAATTTCTTATTTGCCACAAAGCTTGTAATAACAATAATTTTTGTGCTTGCGATAGTTAATATTCTATATCACTTTGGCATAATGCAAAGAGTGGTGCAATTTTTTGCAAAAATTATGTATAAAATTATGAATGTTTCGGGTGCTGAGGCACTTTCTAACATTGCAAGTGCTTTTGTAGGCCAGGTTGAGGCTCAAATCCTTATTCGCCCTTACCTTGCAACCGCTACAAAATCAGAACTTCTGGCCTCTATGACAGGTTCAATGGCCTGTATTGCAGGCGGGGTTATGGCAATATACATTGCAATGGGCGTAGATGCTAAGTTTTTGCTTGCTGCAAGTATCATGGCAGCACCCGGTGCGCTTGTTGTTTCAAAAATTGTTTTCCCCGAAACAGAAGAGTCAAAGACAAAAGATGAAGTCAAAATCGATATAAAAAGTCCTTATGTCAATCTTATTGATGCTATAGCGCACGGCGCTTCAGATGGTATGAGGGTGTCGTTGAATGTTATAGCAATGCTTATAGCGCTCTTGGCGCTAATTTCTATGATTGACTGGTCGCTTGGTTATGTAGGGTTGTTTTTGCATAATGTTTTACATATAAATCTACCCTTTATTGACCTTACGGACTTGAATTTAAAGACAATTTTGGGTTCGATTTTTTCTTTCTTTGCACTTATTATGGGTGTTCCTTTTACCGATTGTGCCAGTGTCGGTGCCATGATGGGCGAAAAGCTCGTACTAAACGAATTTATAGCCTATACGGACTTAGTCGGTCTGCAGGGAATTATTACACATAAAGCAGAAGTCATTGCAAGCTTTGCACTGTGCGGTTTTGCAAACTTTGGCTCTGTAGCAATTCAAATAGGCGGTATCGGTGAGCTTGCACCATCAAGGAGAAAAGACCTTGCAACACTTGGTATAAAAGCACTTATCTGCGGTACTTTTGCCTCATATATTTCAGCTTGTATGGCAGGGATTTTGCTTGGATGAAAATAGTTGATAAAATAATTCAGATAAAAGCAGACTCTATGCCTCCAAAGACTGAATTTATTGAACAGGAAATAAAAGCACAAGGTATTGACCCTATCAGGTGGGCAATAATCGATACAAAAGAAAATACACTTATTTTATCTGTTGCGGGATATGAAATTTAGATATGTTTTTCTTTTGCGCTAATTCTTGCGATTGCTTTTGCAAGGGCAAACTGTGCTCTTAAAATGTCGTCTTTTTCATCTTTGGCGTTAATTCTTGCTTGAGCACGCTCTTTTGCTGCATTTGCACGAGCAAGGTCAATATCGTCGCCAAGTTCAGCGATATCGGTTAAAATTGTTGCCTCGTTTTGGCTAAACTGCAAAACGCCCGCCATAGTTGTAATATGAATTGGTTCTTTATCAACTATAACTTTTGTCACACCGATATCAAGCGCGCATACTACAGGGATGTGATTGGGTAAAATACCCAATCTTCCGTCTGTGCTTTGAACATAAAGCTCGTCAACGTCGCGCTCAAAGACTACTTTTTCGTGAGTTATTACTTTTACTTTAATTTTATTTGAATTTTCATTCATTATACTGCCGCCGTTTGCTTAGCTTTTTCAAGTACGTCCTCAATTGTTCCTACCATATAGAAAGCTTGTTCGGGTACATCATCGTGTTTGCCTTCTATAATTTCCTTAAAGCCTTTAATCGAATCTTCAAGTTTTACATATTTACCTTTTGTACCCGAGAATTGTTCAGCTACAAAGAAAGGCTGTGACAAGAATTTTTGGATTTTTCTTGCTCTGTTAACGGTAAGTTTATCTTCTTCGGACAATTCATCCATACCCAAAATTGCAATGATATCTTGTAAGTCTTTGTATTTTTGAAGAATTTCAAGAACTTTTTTAGCTACTTCGTAGTGCTCCTCGCCGATGATATTCGGGTCAAGCGCTCTTGAGCTTGATTCAAGCGGGTCAGCGGCAGGGTAAATACCTAATGATGCAATCTGACGAGATAATACCGTTGAAGCATCAAGGTGAGTAAATGTTGTAGCAGGAGCAGGGTCAGTCAAGTCATCTGCGGGAACGTAAATTGCCTGAACTGATGTGATTGAACCTTCTTTAGTTGATGTAATACGCTCTTGTAACTCACCCACTTCCTGAGCCAGTGTCGGCTGATAACCAACGGCAGAGGGCATACGTCCAAGTAATGCAGATACCTCAGAACCCGCCTGTACAAAACGGAAAATGTTGTCGATAAACAAAAGCACATCCTGTCTTGTTACATCACGGAAATATTCAGCCGATGTAAGAGCAGAAAGCCCTACTCTCATACGAGCTCCCGGAGGTTCGTTCATCTGACCGTATATCAGTGCTACTTTATCAAGTACGCCTGACTCTTTAAATTCGTTATAAAGGTCGTTTCCTTCACGAGTTCTTTCGCCAACACCGCCAAAAACCGAAACGCCGTCATGCGCCATTGCGATGTTGTGGATAAGTTCTTGAATAAGAACTGTTTTACCAACCCCCGCACCGCCAAAAAGACCGATTTTACCGCCTTTTTGGTATGGCATTAAAAGGTCGATAACTTTAATACCTGTTTCAAGAATTTCAATATTAGTGTTTTGTTCGGTTAATTTTGGTGATTCTCTGTGAATCGGTAAATAATCAGCCGCCTCAATAGGGCCCTTGTTGTCAACAGGTTCACCGAGAACATTTGTAATTCTGCCTAACACGGCTTTACCAACAGGAACTTTAATAGGTTCTTTTGTGTTTATAACTTTCATGCCGCGTCTTAGGCCGTCTGTAGATGACATCGCAACCGAGCGGATAGTGTTTTCTCCAAGCAGTTGTTGAACTTCTGCCGTTGTTTTTTCACCGTTTTCGTTATAAATATTTAGCGCATCATAAATCTCGGGCAAATTGCCATGCGGAAACTCAACGTCTACAACAGGTCCTATAATCTGGACAATTAAACCCTCGTTTTCATTCAATGCCGTATTAGTCATATAAATTACCTCTATTTTATAATCTTTTAAGATAATTATATGAAAAATCTTCTCAATTTTGTTAAAAACGAGATTAATTTCAACTGTTTATATTAGTCAAGGTAAAATACCGTAACAACTTTGTGAGAATCTTCCGCAAAATCAACCGCTTTGTGTAAAGTGTTTGAAGTATGTGAAAGAAAACAAATAAGCTGCTGACATTCGCTTATTATCTCTCTATTGCATATTCTTGAAGCATCAGCAAGTGTCATCATAGCTCTATCAGGGTGTTCAATAATGTTTGGTACGCCAATGAGCTGGTCTTGTACGTCTGATGGCTGCTGGCCTATTGTCTGGGGAAGAATAACTTTTAATTTATCGGGGTTTGCTTTCATAGCGCCTCTTATGGCTGCTGCATTTGTTCCTGAAGAACCGCCCGATGTGATTATTGTGTTACCTTGCATAACAAGGCTTGTTGTAAGTGTTTCAATTATTTGCTGGTGGGTAATTGTGAGGTTACGACTACCGATTATTGCTATTCTTTTAGCGCTTTGTCTTATTGTTGCAAGCTCTTGGGCCAGTGTATCAACTTTGTGAATATCATCTTCAGATACCTTATCTAAATCATCAAGAGGTACTACAATTGATTGTTGTCGGTTTTCTTTTTCGTTTTCGCTCATTTAATTTCCCTGTTATCTGTTTTTATATTATAATGTTAATAATACCATGACTTTGCCCATTTTGGGAAGTCCTTAACAATTTTAGAGGAAGTTTTTTACAAATGATTGCGGATAAATCTTTTCTGAGCGGGCTAAATGAACAGCAGCGTCAGGCAGTGGAGGAAAAATACGGAGCGATTTTAGTATTGGCAGGAGCCGGCAGCGGCAAGACCAAAGTCCTGACCTCGCGTATTGCTAACCTTGTCGAATCAGGCGTCAATCCTTACGATATTTTAGCGGTTACTTTTACGAATAAAGCCGCAAAAGAAATGCAGCAAAGGCTTTCAAATTATCTTGGCGAAGAAGTGGTAAAACGTATGTGGGTAGGTACGTTTCACAATATTTGCGGCAGGATTTTAAGAAGAGATTTAGAAAACTATAAAACAAAAGACGGCAGAAGCTGGAATAATAACTATGTAATTTACGATGATACGGATACAAAAACGGTTATTAAAAACGCTCTTAAAAAGCTTAACCTTGATGAGAAAAGCTTTGAGCCAAAGATGATAAAATCCGTCATCTCAAATGCTAAAAACAAAATGCAGGACGCTTACGCTTTTTCTACTACTGCAAGAGATTATCAGTCGGATAAAATAGCGCAGGTGTATTATGAATACGAAAAGCAACTGTCACAAAATAACGCACTTGATTTTGACGATATGCTTATGCTTAGTGTTAATCTGCTTGAGAGCAACCCTGAAGTCAGAGAAAAATACGCCAACAGATTTTTGCATATTTTGGTAGATGAGTTTCAAGATACAAACAAAGCTCAATATGACCTTATAAATATGCTCTATCCGACAGATGGTTCTAAAGACAAATCAGGCAGTCTGTGTGCCGTGGGTGATGTCGACCAGTCAATTTACTCATGGCGCGGAGCTGATTTTAAGATTATTTTAAATTTTCAAAAAGATTATAAAAATACAAAACTCATAAAACTTGAGCAAAATTATCGCTCAACTGCGAACATTCTTGATGCCGCAAATGCGGTTATTATTAACAATAACGAAAGAATGGAGAAAAACCTCTACTCCCAAAAAGGCTCGGGCTCAAAGATAAAAGTCTTTGAAGCGGGGGATGATTATGAAGAGTCAAGCTACATTGCAGGTAAAATAAGAAATCTCGGTATAAGTCTTGATGATATAGCGGTTTTGTACCGTACAAACGCCCAATCCCGCGGTATTGAAGAAGCTCTTATGTCAAATTCCATTCCTTACAAAATCGTAGGCGGTTTAAAGTTCTACGACAGAAAAGAAATAAAAGACATAATCGCTTACTTAAAACTTATATATAACCACAGTGATTCGGCGAGTTTAAGAAGAATTATAAACACTCCCAAGCGCTCAATAGGCGATACTACGGTAAATAAACTGGCTGCGCTTGCCGATGAGATGGATTGTTCGATTTTTGATGTTTTAGATGACATTGAAAACATTGATGATTTTAACGCATCGACAAAGACTCGACTTATAGGTTTTAGAGATTTGATAAAAGATTTTTCCAGAAATCAAAATTCTGTTGAGCTGTCTGAGTTTGTACCTATTGTGCTTGAGCGCTCAGGGTATATGGCTGAATTAAGAAAGGAAAATTCAATAGAATCTCAATCCAGAATAGAGAACCTGCAAGAGTTCGTAAATGTAGTTAGAGAGTTTGAAAGCGATGAGTTCTTGGGTGACGAGGAAGATGATTTAGGTCTTTTGGGCAATTTCCTTTCTCAAGTAGCACTGGTATCTGACATTGACCAGCTGAATGAAGATGATAAGTCGGTTACTCTAATGACTCTGCATGCGGCAAAAGGGCTTGAGTTTCCGGTAGTTTTCCTTGCAGGGTTAGAGGAGGGAATGTTCCCGCACTCAAGAAGCATAGCTTTTGGTGCGCCGTCAGGAGAGCTTGAAGAAGAGCGCAGACTTATGTATGTTGGCATAACTCGTGCTAAAGATGACTTATACCTTAGCTGGGCACAGAGAAGAAGAATTTGGGGAGATATTAAGTATTTTCCAAAAAGCAGATTTATAGATGAAATACCCTCAAATTTGCTCGAGGAAGATAATTCTTCTCAAAGAAGATTAAACAGAGAATATGAAGATGACTACAGGCGCTCAACATTTAAAAGCGCTGCGAGTAAAATTAAAGAAAAAAAAGAGTTTAAATCATCATCTTCATATGCCGGTTCATCAAGCTCTGGCGGAGGGCTTTCAAACAATCTTGCCTCAAGCCTTAAAAATATTAAAAAACCTCCCCTGCAGTCTGTTGAGAGGACGCCGAATAAGTCTTTTGCAGTTAAGAAAAAGACAAATACTCAAGAAATACCTGCTAAAGAGCAGAGTATGGCCGATATTATCGCAAGGTGCAAGGCTATGGCAAAAAGCCCTGCAGGAAGCACTGTTAAACCCACTTTTAACACGTATAAGACAGGTACAAGAGTCTTTCATCCTCACTTTGGAATAGGGCATATCCTTGAAGTAGAGGGAGAGGGGTTAAATGCAGTGTATAAAATCGACTTTGCAAAAAACGGCGTTAAGTCGGTTGATGCCTCAATAGGCAATTTAAAGACTTTTTAGTCCTCGCCTATTTCTTTTCTTATGCCGTATTTAATCTCTAAAACGTCTGTGCCAAGAGCCTCAAGGACTTTCATAGCAAGACATTCTTTCTGTCTTGTGATGGCGTAGAGCAGGTTTTCAGATACTATTTTTGTTTTGTTATGAGATTTTGCAATTTCATAAGCGCACTCAAGGGCTTTTTTTGCTCTCGGGGTGTACTCATATGCCCCCTCATAAGGCTCGCTTCCGCAGCCCACAAGCTTTTCTACCTCATAGCGAGCATCTTTCAGTGTAATGCCTAACTTATGTAACGCTGAAGCACCAAGACCCGTACCGTGGGCTAAAATTCCCAAAAGAAGCATCTCTGTACCGATGTTTGTTCTGTTAAGATTTTGTGCCTCTTCTCTTGCCAGTCTTAGAATAGATAGCATTTCAGGGGTTTTGCCTGTTATTTCTTTTGTGACTTTTTCTTCAAAATTATCCGTATCATTGACTAAATCTTTTAAAATATGATAGGC
Organism: Candidatus Gastranaerophilales bacterium; assembly: GCA_944323335.1. Classification (GTDB taxonomy): domain Bacteria; phylum Cyanobacteriota; class Vampirovibrionia; order Gastranaerophilales; family Gastranaerophilaceae; genus Galligastranaerophilus. The sequence goes on along the minus strand of CALUSB010000030.1, from coordinate 15,125 downwards.
AATGCCTGTTTTTGTTTTTAGCATACCAAGGATTATATGCTCGGGCTTAATCTCCACACTTCCAAGCTCGCGCGCCGTGTCGATTGCAAGGAGCATTGCTTTAAAAGCGTTAGGAGTAAAGATAATCTGCTTTTCGGAGTTTTCAAACTCGGCACTTCTTGAAGAAAAGTTTTGAAGTTTTTCTATAAAAATTTCCTTGTTTATGCCGTTATTTGTTAAAAATTTTGTAACCTCATAGTCGTCATTTTCAAGTATAGATTGCAAAATCTGTTCTGTGCCTAAAATCTCATAGCCTTTTGTCGAGAGTTTTGAGGCGGCATTGTTTAGGATTTCTTCAACATTTTTTTCTTTAAAAAAGTTGTTAATGTTTGCAAGAGTAGGGTTTGCACTCTCCTGAAGATTTTCGGGGTGCTCAAAATCCTCGTTTGAATTTTTATCCAAAAGTCTTGTCAGATTTGAGATTATTTTACCCTCATCAAGGTCAAATTCTTTTATAATTTTATAAGCTCCTGAATTTTTAGATGAAAAAAGCGCAAGAGCTATGTGCTGAGGCATAATAAAGCGACTTTTGTATTTTTTTGCAAGGGCAAGAGTCTCATCCAAAATGCTTTTTGCACTCTGGCTGAAAGTTACCTCATGGTGTCCTGAGGGGTTAATTTTTGCCCCTATCGAAAAGCTTATTTTTTCAATGAGCTTTGAGCGCTCGATTTTGTCAAAATTAAGAATTTTTGCCTGAACGCCTTTTGTCTGAATAAAAAGCGCCAATAAAAGATGCTCGGAGCATATTTTGTAATGCCCCAGCCTAACGGCTTCTTCTTGTGCTTGAGTAACAATTTCTATCGCTTTTTGCGTAAACTTTTCAAACATTCTTTAATTTTAACCTAAATTTTAACACTTGTATAGATGATTATAAAATAATTGTAACAGGGCCGTTATTTACAAGTTCAACATCCATATGAGCCGCAAAAACGCCCGTTTGGACGTTTAGGCCTGAGGTTTTAAGGATTCGTACAAATTTTTCATAATACTCTTTTGCGCATTTTGGTTCTTTGGCGTTGTCAAAAGAGGGGCGAGTACCTTTTTTGCAGTCTGCACAGAGGGTAAACTGTGACACTACAAGGATTTCCCCTTTAATATCCAAAAGTGATTTATTCATTTTGCCCTGTTCATCTTCAAAAATCCTTAATTTAAGGAGCTTTTGAGCGTAATAATCAAGCATATCTTCGCTATCGTCTTTTTCAACTCCAAACAATACAAGAGCTCCTTTTTGAATGGACGAAAAGAGCTTATTTTCAATTGTAACGCTTGCGCGCGTGACCCTTTGTATAACAAGTTTCATTTTTTCTCCTTATAAAAAAGCGCCCTTTTAGGGGCGCTTTTTAGAAACTAGTTTTTCATATCTTTAATAGAAAGACCGATTCTGTGTTCTTGAGGAGTGAATTTTTTGATTAATACTTCAATTTCATCTCCAAGATTGAACATTTGATTAACATTTACATAATCATCCGATATTTCAGATGAGGGCAGAAGTGCTTCAACTCCGGGGTAGATGTTAATAAATGCACCAAAAGAAGTGATTTTGTTTATTGTACCTTTAATAACGTCACCTTCTTTAAATTTATCGGCAATTTCATCCCAAGGGTTTGCACCCATTCTCTTAAGTGAAAGAGAAATTCTTTTTAATTCTTCATCGATTTTAATAACTTTAACTTCGATTTTTTGTCCCAATGTAACAACGTCGGAGGGGTGTTTAATTCTTTCCCAAGAAATTTCAGAAATAGGAAGTAAGCCGTCAATACCGTCTATATCAACAAAAGCACCAAAGTCTGCTATTCTTACGATTTCACCCTCAACGATTTGGTCAACCGCTAAGCGAGAAATAACTTCGTCTGCAACCATTTCTCTTTGTTGAGTGTAAACTTGTCTTTGAGACAGAATAAGTTTATTTCTTTTGGGGTCTGCTTCAAGGATTTTAACTTCGATTTCCTGACCGATTTGAGTGTCGGAGGGTGAGCCGGTTCTTAGTTGAGAAGAGGGGATAAAGCCTCTTAAGCCTTCAACTTCAGCGATTAAGCCGCCTTTAACGGTTGAAACGATTTTTGCCATGATATTTTCATTAGCTGCTTTTGAATCGGAAAGTTTTTGCCAAGCTTGAGCGCAAGAGAGTTTTTTAAGAGATAAAACCGCTACTTCGTCGTCTTCCTCGTCTTTCATAACGTAAAATTCTTTTTCGTCCCAAAGTTTAATAACTTCATCGGGGTCTTTGTCAGAGAAGTTTGAAACTTCACGATTTGGCAAAAATGCCTCTGTTTTTGCACCGATATCAACAAGATATCCGTCTTTTTCTTTTTTTACTACAACGCCTTTAACAACGTCTGCAACATTAAGTTTGTAAGTGTAGCTGTCTTCCAGCATTTTCTCGAACTCATCAGCCGAGATTGTCTCAAGTGTACTCATTTATTATTCTCCTTTCGATAATTTTTCTATAACTTTGTTAATGATGTAATCAGGGGTTGAAGCACCCGCTGTTACACCTATATTTTGAGCTTTTTCAATAATGTCTGTGTAATTATCAAGCTCCATATCCGTTTCAATGTGAATTGTGCGTGTTATGTTGCACAAAATTTCAGCCAAATGCGTAGTGTTTGCGCTTTTTTTAGAACCTACGACAACCATAAGGTCGCTCTCTTTGGCAAGGGTTTTTGCTTCATTTTGCCTTAGAGAAGTTGAAGCGCAAATAGTGTTCATTATGCGCAAATCCTTGCAAATCGGTGTCAAATAATCTAAGACTTCTTTTAAGAATTCTATTCTCTGAGTTGTTTGCACCACAACGCCGATTTTGGTTTGTTTTTTTAATTTTTCCTCAATTTCTTTTAGAGAGTAAATATTTTTTGCAACAAAAACATCCTCAATATTTTTTGCATGTGCTCTTGCGTTAGATGAAATTGCCATAACCTCAGGGTGTTCGGGTCTGCCGAGAATAATTACAAAGTACCCCTCATCCACAAGCTCGATTGCTTTATTTTGAACTTTTTTAACGTCCGGACAAGTGAGGTCAACTATCTCAAACCCTTTGTTTTCAATGTCTTTTAAAACTTCTAAAGACGCCCCGTGACTTCTTATTACACAAATGCCGTCACCCTGCTCGGGCAGTGTATCAATTGTTTTTATACCGAGGTTTTCAAGTTCTTTAATAACTTGAGAATTATGAATCAGCTCTCCAAGCACACAAATATTTTTTTGCGGGTTTTGGGATTTTAATTTTTTTGTAGTCTCAACCGCCCTTTTAACGCCGTAGCAAAAGCCGGCATGCTTGGCCAGTTTAATATTTTTAGTTATTTAAAACACGTCCTTTATATCAGAGTCGCACCAAAAAAAATTAGTACGCTGATATTATTTAATCATGGACATGTTTTTAGTACAATAAAAATAATAAATATTATTGGAGTATACGGTGGAATATTTTGAAGTAGGAACAAAAAAAGATATACTTTATTGGTCGAAAAGGCTTTACCAGAAAGGCATGTCGCCTGCTGCAAGCGGAAATATTAGTGTCAGAACAGATAAGGGTATCTTAATTTCATCATCAGGCGTTTGTCTTAATGATATGGATGAAGACGATATCGTTTTAATCGATTTTGACGGTAATTTGCTTGAAGGTAACAAAAAGCCCTCAAGTGAGAAGTTTATGCATACGCAGATTTATGATTTAAGAGATGATATCAATGCTATAATTCACTCCCATTGTCCTTATATCACAGCATTTGCGTGCTCAGACAAGATAATGGATGAACCTATAATGCCCGAGTTTGTGTTTTATTTTGATAAAATACCAAAAGCACCATACGGGCTGCCATCTTCTATGCAGTTAGCTATTGACACGGCAGAGTGCTTTAAAAAGTCTGATGTTGTTTTAATGCAAAACCATGGTGTGGTTTGCGGTGCAAATACTTTGCAACAGTGCTTTTATTCGCTTGAATCCATAAGAGCATACGCTGAAACATACTTTGCTACACAGGTTTTAGGCGGATATAAAAAATTAACCAAAAAACAAATAAATGAAATAAGGAAATTGAAACTACAGTAATTTGAAAGGATTTTATAATGTCAACTCAAATAATTGAAGCTCAAGCAGGCAATATAACACAAGAGATGAGCTTTATTGCCCAAAAGGAAGAAGTATCCGAAGAATTTGTCAGAGAAAAAGTTGCCCAAGGCAGAATAGTTATCCTAAAGAATAATCAAAGGCAAAATTCAATCCCTGTAGCGGTTGGCGAGGGTATGAGTATAAAAATAAACGCAAATATCGGTACTTCAAATGAGCGCTCAACTTTAGAGCAGGAGCTTGATAAGGTTAGAGTTATCGAGCAGACGGGTGCTGATGTTTTAATGGATTTATCAACAGGTAAAGATATTGATGAAGTAAGAAGAAAAATTATAGCTTCAACAACCCTGCCCATTGGTACTGTTCCTATGTATCAAGCGGGTAAAGAGGCACTTGATGAGCACCATAATATTGCAAAGCTTTCAAAAGATAAGCTTTTTTCCGATATTGAAAAACAATGCCGTGACGGGGTAGACTTTATTACCGTTCACTGCGGTGTTACAAAGTTTGTAATTGACCAGCTTGAGCGTCAAGGCAGAGTGACGGGCATTGTATCTCGAGGCGGCGCTATGCTTGCCTGCTGGATAAAAGCAACGGGCATGGAAAATCCGCTTTATGCTTATTATGACGAGCTTTTAGATATTGCACGCACGTATGATGTGACTCTATCTTTAGGGGACGGACTTCGTCCAGGTTGCGGCGCTGATGCAGGAGATAGGGCACAAGTTGCTGAAACAATTGTTTTGGGTGAACTTGTAAAAAGAGCTAAAAAAGCAGGAGTACAAGCGATGGTAGAGGGCCCAGGGCATGTTCCTCTTAATCAAATACCCTCTATGATAAAAACCATAAAAGAATTAACAGACTTTGCACCGCTTTATGTACTGGGGCCTCTTGTTACAGATGTTGCCCCTGGTTATGACCACATTACAGCTGCTATAGGCGGAACACTTGCAGGCATGCACGGTGCTGATTTCTTGTGTTATGTTACACCGGCTGAGCATTTGGGATTACCTAACTCAAAACAGGTAAGAGAGGGTATAATTGCTTCAAAAATAGCAGCTCATGCGGCTGATGTTGCAAGAGGATATAAAAAAGCAATTGAAGCTGACAGGGAAATGTCTATTGCAAGGAAAAATCTTGACTGGACAAAGCAAAAGGAATATGCAATAGATAAGTCTGTATTTAGCGGTATTAACTGTGAAAAAGACGGCGCACCCTGTACAATGTGCGGTGATTACTGCTCAATGAAGATATTTAAAGAGTATTTTTAAATAGAATAATTAATTGTTATAACTAAAGCACTCCTTTATTGGAGTGCTTTTTGTTTATAACTTGTCATTGTTTTCTAAATAATTTATAATCCAAGCTTCAATAAGTTGGGTTATTTTGATATTATTTGATTTTGCAGCATCTTTAAACATTTCAACCAGTTCATTATTTAACATAAGAGTTAATTTTCTGGTTTTATCTTTCTTTAAATATGTTTTCTTTAATTCTTTATCAATACTTTTCATGGCTAACAGTAAAATGCCATATTTTACATGTAAATTCTAGGATATAAATTAATAGGTGTATTTACACGTGTAAAAAACCATGTTAAAATTTTTGGTCTAATCACAGATTAGCTCTGCAAGATGTGACTTGGGTAAAAATTTTAAAAATACTACAGATAAGTTTTAAGTGTTTGCATAATTTGTGCTAGAATTTCAAAAAAAGGTGAATTATGCTTTTACTCGCTTATGATACACAAATGAACCCATACGGGCCTGCAATTGACCAATTGAGGCCTTATAAGGGTACGCTAAGCGGCGAGAAGGAAGACCAAAAGCCCTCCTATAACTACGGCCCTCCATCTACAAAATACCCTATTTTAGCGCTTGAAGACGATATCATAGGTCAAGACGGCAGAGGATTAAAAAAAGGATTTTACGAGGTAAGAATTGACTCTGAAAAAAGATTCCTGCTTCTTGTGCAGTCGGGAAATCTAAAGGCAAAAATTCCCGTGATTTTTTATAAAACGGAAGAAAAACAAGAAAAAAAGCCTCCCGAGGGAAAGATTTCAGATAAGAAACTGGCAAAAAAACTCAGAAAAGAGGCTAAAAAAGCCCAAAAAGAGGATTATAAATACAGAAAAGGCGAAAATCCAAAGGATTTGTCCTTTAGCTCGGTTAAAATGAACTATGATGAAAAAAATTCCTGTTGGGTTATAAGGTGGGAATTAGACTCCTCATCTGCCATTGGCTGCTTTAGGATTTAATTACACTAAAAAGATGATTTTTTGAAAAATAAAGTGTGATAACCTCGATTCTACAGGAGTTAGTGAATAGAGAGGCTGTTATGCAAAAAATTTCCCCCTTACGCGCAAGCGTGGCTAAAGCTTTTAACGACTTTAAAGCCAACAGAGCTAAAAAAAACGAAAACAATGAAAATTTACACACAAATCCTTTTGGAATTACATTTAGAGGTGTGCTGTTGCAGAGTGATGTTTTTGAATCAAGCACAGCTAGTCAAAAACCCGCACTAAAAGACAGGCTTGCATCAGGTACAAAACTTCTTGCAAGTGCTTGGGTTGGTACAATTAATAAATTTAATTCCATGAAAGGTGCTGCAATTTCTTTTGGCAGAAAAATCAAAGAAACTACAAAGAATACAATTGATATGTTAAACAATACAAATGTTGAGTTTGATATTTTCAAATACAATGTATCAAGACTGCAAAAGCAGCCGGTGTCAGAACTTGAGGATATGCTAAGAAAAGAATTGGGGGCGTAAGTTATGAACAATCGAAGAATTAAAAACATTATCGAGGCACTTGCTCGTCACAATGATGAAGAGTCAATCAGAGTGCTTGACGAATTGGGTACAAACTGCCCGATTGATGAAATTCGTGAAATGACAAGCAAAGCTCTAATTAAGAAAAACACTCACAGGTCTCTTGAAACAGTTATTGTAAACAAAGGAAAAGGTATAAATGACCTGTCCGCTCGAGTTGCAATGACAGCAATTAACGAACTTCTGGCTCTTAAAGATAAAGAAGAAGCTATTAAAATTCTTGACGATACAATTAATATGCACTCCGAAAAAGACGTGCAAGACACTGCTCGTTCGGTAAAAGCTTTGATGTCTTTCAGCTCATAAGCTAAAAAGGGAAATTTTCTTTAACCAAAACCCGCTTTTTTAGCGGGTTTTTTAGTGTAAAAAAAGAGAGTATAAAATTCATACTCCCGTAATGTGTTTTTGGTTTATCAAAAGTTTAAAGTAACTATATACAAATATAATTTATAATATATAAATACTATTGTCAAGAATTATAGTATTTATGATGTATGTTTAAAGGAGCGTAGATAGGCAAAAATATGTCCGTAAGAGGACTAGACGAGCCTTGGCGAGGATACGCAGCTTGTCTGCATTCGGTTCGAATCCTCTATTTGGTGTCGTTTAAGTATAAAAAATATGTCCACGAGAGGATTCGAACCTCCGACATTCACCTTAGGAGGGTGACGTTCTATCCATCTGAACTACGTGGACATATTTAAGCTATTCAATTTTCAATCATTCAGATGGATAGAACTTGATTTGGACTGTCGCAAACTGGCGTTCACTCTGCCATCTGATACTTACGTGGACATATTTAAGCTATTCAATTTTCAATCATTCAGATGGATAGAACTTGATTTGAACTGTCGCAAACTGGCGTTCACTCTGCCATCTGATACTTACGTGGACATATTTCAACAAACTAATTATACCTAAACAACAATTTTATTCAAATTTTACATAAGTTTATTTTTTTAAAAATCCCCAAAAATCTCTTGCTGCAAGCTTTTTACCAATTACCTAATTCAAATTACTCATGTATTTTTGGTAATTGTTAAACCTTATTATAGAAATTATCCTATAACTTGTAGGACAAAAGAGAGGAGACAAAATGCCATTTATCATCCCCAATACTTTTAAAGCAGGCGAAAAAGCTATAGCCGAGCAAATAAATGAAAATTTTAACTACTTAAAGCAATCTCTTGAACAGGTTAATGACACTTTAGGGGTAAGAATAGACACAATAAATACAACTCACGCTGATGATGTCGAAGAAATAAGGGCAGATATTGAAACAATATCTGAAAATATTACTACGGAAGAAACAATCCTAAGGCTTGGCAGTATTGTAACTCCTGACCCGACTGAAGACGGGCAAATACCTACTGCTCAAATTGAGCTTGAAGCAAACAGAATAAATACCGCGTCTGTTTTAGCTAATTCTGAAATTATTATGCCTACATTAAGCGATGGCGAAAAATATACAAACTGCCTTTTTGAATTTACCCTAAATACAGACTGTACAATCGCACTGCCTGCTAATATCAAATGGTCTGAGGGCGAGCCGCCTGAAGTAGTTGCAGATGGAGTAAGTATAAACCGTATGATTTTTGATACAACATCTGGTGGAACAAACTGGTGCGGTTATTACAGTTTAAATCAAATACCCGTACAAAGCGAAGCTTAAGAGGATTTATAAATGAATAAAAAGATAATTGAACTTATAAAACCAAATTCATATACATATACAAGGACATACAGTTTATTTACATCTGATAAATGGGGAAGTTGGAAAAATTCCGGAGTTGTTGATAATTCATTAATAACGGCCGGACGTATTTACTCTTTTTGTACAGGTTATACGGCATCACCAAGTCTGCCGAAGCCAAATTCTTACAGGTGGATAACCGGATTAAGCAAGGCAAAAAGTATAAGGATACGTTTTACTGTTTTTTTTGCTACTCCAAGGGGTTGGTATGTAAGAGAGCATCCAGATGCTTATGTTCAAATATTGGGTGGGTATGTACTGGTGCGCTGCACAGGTCTTAGTTCATATATTTCTGTTGGCGGTAAGACGCTTGTTAATATTTCTAAGGATACAACTTATGATATAACTTTTTATCAAAATTATATGATTTGCAACGGTACCAGATACAACTATCCGAGCAATGTAAGGCTTGAAAACGCGCCATATGACGATTCTATATATGCGTTTGCATACGGCGGTTTTATAACATCAAACGATTATTTCCAATGTTATGCGGATTTGTATGTCAGTAATTTTGTAGTTGTATATAGAACTTAAGAAAGGAAAAACAATGTTTGCAAAATTAATAAAAAATGAACTTAAATTAGCCCCTCATTTTGTTGAAATTGAGGGTAAGACAATCCTTAACCCACAAGAAAATGATTACAGGCTTTTAGGATATAAACCTGTTGTTTACAGTGACAGTCCAAGCGTTTTAAGTAACCAAACACTTGTTGAGACATATGGCGAAGACAATGAAAAAATCTATGTAAATTATCAGGTTCAAAGTGTGCCTAATATATCTCGCGAAGAAGAGATAAAAATTGAACTTATGGAAATTGATTCAAAAAGTATCCGCCCTCTGAGAGCTCAAGAACCCCAAAGACTTCTTGAACTTGAAAATGAGGCTGAAATTCTTCGCGCGGAATTAAGAAGCATAACTGACTCATCTAATTAAACATAACAAAACAACACCATTCTCCCTGTAATTTCTTTCCTCCCCTTTTATCTATCCTAAAAGGGGATTTTTATCGACACTTATTAAAAGCTATGCTAAAATAATATTAACCCTGTGCGGGTGCTAATTTTGTTCCTACATTTTGATTAAAAGGGAGAGTAAGCTCTTTTAAAAGATAATTGAAGTATACCTTGTGCTTTATGCATTTAAGGAAACGGATTTATCGAGGCACTCACCCACCTGCGTTTCTTTCGCGGGTAACAAAATCCACTCGCATAAGGGTTTTTTAGTTTTCAAGGTTAGCGTACACCGGATTTTTTGCGATAAGTTGTCTTATGTTATCTACGCCGTTTTGATTTACATATAACTTAGAAATATAATTTTCACGTTTGACAAGAGGGTGTTTTAGGTATGCTATGGTTCTGTTTTTCCTTACAAAAGCGTTCCAAGTAGTAGTTTCTGATATCCAAGCTCTCAGCTCTTCAGCTCTTGTATTTGTAAATGTATGGTGCTGGCTTTCATGAGCTATTAAGCAAGCTATTGTTTCAATCGGAGCACCTTTATGTTCTTCGTTTATATATATTACAAGGTCGCCTCCGCGAGTTTTTGTAGTCAGTGCTTCACAGTTGCTGCAGCCGTATATTGCAAGGTTTCTGAACATAACCCTTATGGGTCTGCCTGTTGAGTTTCTTCCGTTTAAAATGGCAATTACATCTCCTCTGTTTACATCCTCAAGGGCACTTAGAGCTGAAGCTATTGTTGTGTTGCTTGTAATTTTTTCAAATCCGCCTGCATTTGTTACGTTAAACGTAAAACAGATAGCAAATATAAGGCAGAATAGCACTCCAAATTTTTTCATAATTGTCCCTTGTAACCGAACTTCTCAACTTGTTAAACTTTTCGGCAAAAGATGGTGTAAACTTTACGATTTTAAATCGCATTGTTACATATTTTAATATTAAACTTTAAAATACACTCTTGGGCGGGGTTTTGAGAGGTAAAAAGCATTAAAGTTAATTTAACGGGTGAAAGTTATGCCTGTTTAATACAGGAAATAAAAGTGGAAAATAAAAAATACCTTTTTGCTATGCTAACTGTAATGTCTCTGTGGCTGTTTTTGGTGCTGATTGCACCTCTGCCATATATTTGTGCTGCAGATGATGAAACTAACCCGTATCAGGCTGAAGTTACAATAACAAAACAAGATTTAATAAAAGTGCAGCCAAAAGAGCCTGAGGTTGTTTTTACTCCTCAGATTGAAAAAGAAGTAAGCATAATGGAGAAAAGACATTTTCATAACAAAGTGACAAATGAAACAGAAAGCTACAGAATTGCCCGCCTTGAAAGTGAGTTAATGGGCAGAGTGTGGAGTTTTTCTCCTCTTGAAACAAGAATGAGAAGATTAAAATTGGCATCCCAAAGGACAATGCTTGCAGGGACTTCTCTGCCAAACAACCTTGCTCGCACATATTCGCCAAAGAGAATAAGAAATGATTCAATCGAGCTTAGAGAAAGAGAGCAGGTGGGTATAATAGACGGGCTTTTAAGGCTTTATGCGCCTGATTTTTATCAAAAGCTAAAATACAGGAACGACCGACAGTTTGAATACTTTGGCTGGGAATAAAATTCTTCTTGCATGGACACTTAAGTCATTGTATATTATTGTTATAAGGAGAATTTTATGAGCCAAATTACAAAAATAGCTTGGGATTTAAACGAAAAAACAAACAACAGATATCAACTTGTTTATGAATTAATTGAACTTGCAAAAAAACTCGTTGATGAATCTCAAATGAAAAAATCAAAAGACGATTTTGGTTATGACTTTGAAATGTCATTTGACCCTGCAATCAAAAAAGAAAAACCCGTGCAGCATGCAATTATGGTAAAGGCATCTGAATCAGACGACAGCGGTCTTGTCGGCTAATAATTTATGCAAGATACTATAAATTTTATAAGAAGTAAAATAGGCGATTTTAAACCCGAGTTAGCAATTGTGCTTGGCTCGGGTTTAGGTGCATTTTGCGACAATTTAGAGGGTATAAGAATCCCCTATGCTGATATCACAGGCTTTGCCCCGTCAAAAGTAAAAGGGCACAAAGGCGAGCTTTTGTTTTGTGAAATTCACTCAAAAAAAGCCGTGATTATGCAAGGGAGGTTTCATTTTTATGAGGGGCATTCTCTTAGTGCCACAACATACCCTATAAAAGTCTTTAAAAAGCTTGGAGTTGATAAGATTATCATAACTAACGCCGCAGGTTCTCTTAAAAAAGAACTTACACCCGGCAGTATTATGTTAATTGAAGACCATATTAATTTTATGGGTTCAAATCCGCTGATTGGTGAAAATGATGAAACTTTAGGTACAAGATTTCCCGATATGAATGACCTTTATTCAAAAAGGTTAAGGGATATTGTAAAAACCTGTGCTGATAAGTTAAATATCGAGCTTAAATATGGGATATATAGTGCTCTTAGCGGCCCAAGCTATGAAACACCCGCCGAGGTGCGCATGCTGGCGCTTTTAGGCGCAAGTGCCACTGGCATGTCGACAGTTCCTGAGGCGATTGTTGCAAAGTACTGTTCTATGGAGGTTTTAGGAATAAGTCTTATTACAAACTATGCCGCAGGCTTGTCTGATGTTGCGCCAAACCATAAAGAAGTTGTTGAAATGGGAAAAATAGCAGGTGCAAAACTCTGTGAGCTTTTGGATGAAACAATTAAATTAATTTAATTGCTACTTTTGTAGCATTTTGTAAATTTATACTTCATATTTAATCTAAAATGAGTTATAATGAAAGTGCAAGGACTGCCTTGCGCAGCGGTGTTTGAAAGGCGTTTAATGAGCGAAGTGCAATTTCACAATGACCTTATGAGGTTAATTGAGATTCTCCCCTCAAAAATCAGAAGAAATATCCAGAAAGATTTACTGGATGATGCTATTGAGATAGTTCTTGATATAGGCAGAATTCCTGAGGTTCGTCTTGGTAACGGAAAGATTATTTATCTTGGCTCAGAAAATGTCACAAGCGATGATTTAGATTTTATCGTTTCAAAAATTCCCGAATTTACAAACGACAACCGTTCGGGATTGCCCGGCACATTGCATAGGATAAGTGCCATAAGAAACAGACAAGGTAAAATAATCGGTCTTACCTGTCGTATAGGCAGAGTTATTACGGGCACTATAAGTTGTATAAAAGATTTTGTCGTACAGAATAAAAGTATTTTATTTTTAGGCCGCCCCGGTGTGGGAAAAACAACAAAATTAAGAGAAATAGCGCGCCTTATGGCAGATGACTTAGGCAAGCGCGTGGTTGTTGTTGATACGTCAAATGAAATAGCGGGTGACGGGGATGTTGCGCACCCTGCAATAGGTAAAGCCCGCAGAATGCAAGTGTCGCAGCCCGAGTTTCAAAAAGATGTTATGATAGAGGCGGTTGAAAACCACACGCCCGAGGTTATTGTCGTAGATGAAATAGGTACGGAGCTTGAAGCCCAAGCGGCAAGAACAATAGCCGAGCGCGGCGTTATGCTTATAGCAACGGCCCATGGTAATACTTTGGAAAACCTTATCAAAAACCCTACTATGTCTGACCTTGTGGGTGGAGTAAGTTCTGTTACTTTAGGGGATGATGAGGCTAAACACAGGGGCTCGCAAAAAACCATTCTTGAACGTGAAAAGCAGCCGACATTTGATATAGTTATTGAAATAATTGACAGAAACACTCTTGCCGTGTATAAAGACACCGCAGAGGCGGTTGATTATATTTTAAGAGGCTGGCCCATTACCCCTGAGATAAGAAAAGTTGACCAGTCTTATGAAACAAAAGCTGCGGTTCAAAACATAGCTCAAAAAGTTCAGGAGTTGGATAAAAAAGCGCAAAGCCCGCTTAATTTCAGTTTTAATCGTCAAAAGTATATTGATGATGTTAAAAAACATAAGAAAATATACATCTACGCGGTTTCTCGCTCTATTGTGGATAAAATTATCGAGCGGCTGGATATTAACGCTGAGATTGTAAGAAATGTGGAAGATGCCGATTTTGTGATTGCTCACAAGAACTTTGCAAAAGGCGGCACAAGAATTTTAGCTACCGCAAATGAGTATCGTTTGCCTGTGTTTTTTGTCAGAACAAATTCTATGTCGCAAATTCAAAAGGTTCTAAAAGATGCGCTGCACTTGACTCAAGAGCCTCAGGATGTTGAACATCATAACAACTATAAAGACGGTGTTGAGCTTGCGCTTGATGAAACAAAAGCTGCTATAGCAAAGATTTTTGAGGGAGCAGAATCGGTTGAGCTTGAGCCCCAAGTTCAAAGTGTAAGGAAGCTCCAGCATGAGCTTGTTGAAGCGCATAACTTGTCCTCAATAAGTGTAGGTGAGGGTAATGCGCGGCATTTGAAAGTTTTTAGAGATGATACCGAAGAGTCTGCTTAGTTTTTTAAAAAAGAAAGAAAATAAAAGTCAAAAAACCGAGCAGATTGAGGGTGTTAAATTTGTTTTCAGAAAAAACGCGCTCTCAAGGTATATAAAAATTTCTATAAAAGCTGATAAATGCGTTCTTGTCAGTATGCCAAAGGGGGCTTCTTTTTCTACTGCAAGAAAATTTGCCATTGATAATATTGATGAAATTAAAAATGCGCTTAGTAAGATTAAGCCTGAAAAATATGTTTTGGACGGAGTTGAGTTTGATACATCTTCAAGCTATGTGCTTGCGCTTAGAAAAAAAGCAAAAGAGATTTTGCCAAAAAGACTTGATGAGCTGGCCCAGAAATATGGGTATAAGTATAATAAAGTTGCACTTAAATATATGAAAACCCGCTGGGGGAGCTGCTCTTTTAAAAATAATATCAACTTAAATGTTTCTCTTGTGACCCTTGATGGGGAACTTATTGACTATGTTCTTTTGCATGAGCTTGTGCATACGGTCGAAAAAAACCACGCAAAAACATTTTGGGCAAGGATTAATTCTCATATGCCCGATGCTCGCGCAAGGCAGAAAATCCTCAAAAGTAGAAAAGTGATTTAAAATCATTATACTGTTTAGTAAACTACCCGCTTGGATAATTGAGCGTGTGTTTTAGGTTATATAAATTGTTTATGCGGAGGTTTACATATGGCAAAAGAGCTTATTTGGTCACAGGATTCTATTTTATTGAATAAAACGCTTGAGGATAGTCTTGATTTGTTATTTTGTCAGGATTTTAAAAAGACAAAAAATCTAAGAGAGCAGATGAAATCTTCTAAGGGCCTAGCAGGTATTGCAAGGTTTATAAAGGATAATTTTTAGGTTATAGAAAATGTCGACGGGGCTTGCAAACTTGTTTTGCAACGGCAGACTTGCCAATTGTTCAAGTCCCCCATGGTTTGGTTTAATTTTGCATAGAAAAAATGTCGACGGGGCTTGCAAACTTGTTTTGCAACGGCAGACTTGCCAATTGTTCAAGTCCCCCATGGTTTGGTTTAATTTTGCATAGAAAAAATGTCGACGGGG
>CALUSB010000029.1 GCA_944323335.1 Candidatus Gastranaerophilales bacterium | reverse complement strand
AAATTGATAGATAGGAGATTATATATCATGGCAAAAACAATTGGTATTGACTTAGGTACAACAAACTCTGTTGTAGCCGTTATGGAAGGCGGTAAACCGACAGTTATTGCTAACGCTGAAGGTTCAAGAACTACCCCTTCAATCGTTGGTTTTTCAAAAACAGGAGAAAGACTTGTAGGTCAGCTTGCAAAACGTCAAGCTATCCTAAACCCTGACAAGACAATTATTTCAATCAAACGTCACATGGGTGAAGATTACAAGAAAAATATAGACGGTAAAGACTATACTCCGCAAGAAATTTCTGCAATGATTTTAAGAAAACTTGCCGATGATGCGTCAGCTTACCTTGGTGAAAAAGTTACATCGGCGGTAATTACCGTTCCTGCGTACTTTAACGACGCTCAACGTCAAGCAACAAAAGATGCTGGTAAAATTGCAGGCTTGGATGTTCTTCGTATCGTAAACGAACCGACAGCTGCTGCTCTTGCTTACGGTCTTGAAAAAGATAAAACAGAAAAAGTTCTTGTATTTGACCTTGGCGGCGGTACTTTTGATGTTTCTATTCTTGAAATAGGCGACGGTGTTCATGAAGTATTATCAACTTCAGGCGATACTCACCTTGGTGGTGATGATTTTGACCAAAAAATCATTGACTGGTTATGTGAAGAATTTAAAAAACAAGAAGGCATTGACCTAAGGGGCGATAAACAGGCTATGCAAAGGCTTAAAGAAGCGGCAGAAAAGGCAAAATGCGAATTGTCATCCGTTGTTGAAACAAATATCAACCTGCCCTTTATTACTGCAGACGCTAATGGCCCTAAGCACCTTGACTTGCAACTTACAAGGGCAAAATTTGAAGAATTAAGCCATGACTTGCTTGAAAGATGTAAAAAACCTGTTGAACAGGCTATTAAAGACGCAGGCATTTCAAAGAGCGAAATCAACGAAGTAGTTCTTGTAGGCGGTTCAACTCGTATACCCGCAGTTCAAGCTCTTGTTAAAGAATACACGGGCAAAGAGCCTAACCAATCCGTTAACCCTGATGAAGTTGTTGCGGTTGGTGCAGCAGTACAAGCAGGTGTATTGGCAGGTGAAGTAAAAGACATCGTACTTCTTGATGTTACACCTTTGACATTGGGTATTGAAACACTTGGCGGTGTTATGACACCTCTTGTACCTCGTAACACTACAATTCCTGTTTCAAAATCTCAAGTGTTCTCAACAGCAGATGATAACCAAACAGCAGTTGACATCCACGTTCTGCAAGGTGAAAGACCTATGGCTGGCGACAATAAATCGCTTGGTATGTTCCGCTTAGACGGCATCCCGCCGGCAATGAAAGGTATGCCTCAAATCGAAGTTACATTTGATATTGATGCAAACGGTATTGTAAATGTTACTGCTAAAGATAAGGCAACAAACAAGGAACAAAAAATCACAATCACAAACTCTTCAAATCTTTCAGAACAAGATATAGACAGAATGGTTAAAGAAGCTGAGTCTAACGCTGAAAATGATAAAAAGAAAAAAGAAGAAGCAGAAACCAAAAACAACGCTCAGTCTTTAATCGGCGCTGCAGATAGAATTGTCAAGGATTTTGAAGGTAAAATTTCTGATTCTGATAAAACTAAACTTGATGAGCAAAAAGAAGCTCTTAAAAAAGCTCTTGATGAAAATAAACCTCACGATGAAATCAAGAAACTATCTGAAGAACTTCAACAAACTATGTATGCTATCTCTCAAGCTGCTTATGCTCAAGTTCAAAAAGAAAGTGAAGCTGCTCAGGGTGATAACACTCAAGATGCTCAAAGCGAAAATGCTCAAAATAACTCGGATGATGTTATTGACGCTGAGTACACAAAAGAGTAATTCTCTAAAAGTTTCATAAAAGACTAAAGCGGCAGATATCTGCCGCTTTTTTATACCCGAGTAATTCAGGTGATTTATTAATTTAAAAAATATTTTATAATAATCTTAATCGCTTATTTTGGTTTTTTGACCTTTCTTAAAATAGAAAGGTTTTTAACATGTCAAAATCCGGAAAAGATTATGTTTACTACAATCCGTCTTCATCTATTAAGGTAAACGGTCAGGATAAAGCGGGTGTTAACATCACAAACACGGGTACTACAGGCTATTACAATATGGATGCGGATGAGAAAAAAGCATACGACTACGCCTCAAAAGAGTTTGCACTGAATTTGCCAGAGCTGAACGTATTTTCTGCCGATACTCAAAGAGATTTTGATAATCAGGTGCAGGCGTTTATTAACCAAGGCGTAGATGAAATAAAAGATATCTACACGCCCATGCTCCAAGATTTGCAAAACGACATTGCTTCTCGCTTTGGCAACTTGGATAATTCCGTATTTATGGATAATTTATCAGAAATTGAAGACAAGAGAGCAGAGGCCGTGTCGGATTTAGCACAGAGTGTGCAGTCATATAAGCAGGATTTAATAAATAACGAGCTTGCAAATCGTTATGAATATTTAGATTACCTGAATAATTATCGTCGGCAAATCATCTCAAATATCCTAAATACACTATCAACAGGTCAAAATCTCTCTAACACTGCTAATTCTTATTATTCTTCACTAAATGGAATAATAAGCAACAGTAACAATAATAACGGATTTAACTTCCAAAATATTATTGATTCTGCTCTAAACACTGCGCTATCTACAATAAGAAGATAAAAACATTAAGTTTTTGGCGGAAATATTAAAATATTTCCGCTTTTTTATTTGTGTTGTATTATATTATATGAATAGCAGAAGTTAATGGAGGCACACGTGGGATATAAAATTTTATACAAAAAAGAACTTTGTCAAAATCAATTTGAAATAAGGATTAAAGCTCCTTTTATTACAAAAAATGCTCAAGCAGGACAGTTTATAATCTTAAGAGTTGATAAAAACTCTGAAAGAATTCCTCTTACAATCGCTGATTACAACAGAGAAACAGAGGAGCTGACCATTGTTTATATGGCAGTGGGCTACACTACAAAGAAACTTGCAAAACTTGAAGTCGGCGATGAAATTGAAGATATCGTAGGGCCTTTGGGAGTTCCTACTCATATAGAAAAATACGGCACGGTTGTTTGCCTTGCAGGCGGATACGGTGCTGCACCATGCTACCTTATAGCAAAAGCGTTTAAAGACGCGGGTAATAAAGTGTATATGATTATGGGTGCCAGAAACAAAGACCTTATTTTCTGGCAAGATAAGATGAAAAATGCTTGCAGCGAGCTGTTTATTACCACAGATGACGGTTCACTCGGTACAAAAGGCTTTGTAACAGGCGTTATGCAAGATATTATGAATAAAGAAACCGTAAACTACGCTATTGCAGTTGGCCCAATGCCTATGATGAAAGCGGTTGCGGATTTAACACGCGATAAGGGTATTAAGACCGAAGCTTCAATGAACCCTATTATGGTTGACGGTACAGGCATGTGCGGTGCTTGCCGTGTTACAGTCGGCGGTGAAGTTAAATTTGCCTGTGTTGACGGTCCTGACTTTGACGCTCATAAAATCGACTTTGATGAGGTTATTAACCGTACAAGAATATACAAAGAGCAGGAAAGACGCTGCGATGATACTAACTGCAACATGATTAAACAAGCAGTTGAACTTGAAAAAAGTATGAAATAGAAAGAGGCTTATAATGGCAACAATTCCTATTTGTCCTTTAATGTCGGCAGGTAATGAGTCTACTATCGTTTGTACACAAGAAAGATGCGCTTGGTATATGAACGGTTCAAAAACTTGCGCTATGTATGTAATGGCTCATAAGGCAATTATGGACATTAAAGCAAAACAGGCAGAGAAGAAATAATATCGGAGTAAGATATGTCACACCCTATGACAATAACAGAAAAAATCTTTGCGGCACACTGCGGTAAAGATTGCGTTAAAGCAGGCGAATTGATTAGCGCAAAAGTTGATATCGCCCTTGCCAACGACATAACAGGCCCTATTGCAATTCAAGAATTTAGAAAAATCGGCGTCAAAAATGTTTTTGACAATTCAAGAGTTGTCCTTGTGCCTGACCATTTTGTTCCAAACAAAGATATAAAATCAGCCCAGCAGGCAAAAATTGTCCGCGATTTCTCTCGTGAGCAAGGGCTTGTAAATTACTTTGAAGTGGGCAGAATGGGTATTGAACATGCTCTTTTGCCTGATAAAGGCATAGTAACTGCAGGTGATTTGGTCATAGGGGCAGACTCTCATACTTGTACTTACGGTGCGCTCGGTGCGTTTTCAACCGGTGTTGGTTCGACTGATTTAGGTTGCACTATGGCATCCGGTGAAACTTGGTTTAAAGTTCCGCAGGCAATAAAAGTCGAATTTTATGGCAAATTAAACGAGTGGGTAAGTGCAAAAGACCTTATATTGCACTTAATTGGCGATATTGGAGTTGACGGCGCATTATATAAAACTCTTGAAATAGGTGGTGAAACTATTGAAAATATGCCAATGGACGGCAGATTTACCATTTGCAATATGGCAATTGAAGCAGGTGCAAAAAACGGTATCATCGTCCCGGATGAAATTACAAAGGAATTCCTAAAAGGAAGAAGCTTAAGAGAACCCGTATTTTATAACAGTGATGAGGGCGCAAATTATGAGCGCATTTTAAGATATGATGTATCTAAAATTGAGCCTACGGTTGCAAAACCTCATCTGCCCGAAAACACTTGCCCTGTTTCTAAAATCGGCGATATAAAAATTGACCAGTCGGTAATTGGCAGCTGCACAAACGGACGTTTATCAGACCTTGAAGTAGCGGCTAAAATCCTAAAAGGAAGAAAAGTTCATCCTGATGTGCGCTTAATTGTTTTCCCGGGTACTCAGGAAATTTACCTTGAAGCGCTTAAAAAAGGCTATATAGAAGCAATAATTGAAGCAGGCGGTGCGGTTTCTACTCCGACTTGCGGCCCGTGTCTTGGCGGACATTGCGGTATACTTGCAAAAGGAGAAAGAGCGATTTCTACTACAAACCGTAACTTTGTAGGCAGAATGGGTCATCCTGAAAGTGAAGTTTACCTTGCTTCTCCTGCTGTTGCTGCAGCAAGCGCCATAACAGGTAAAATCTCATCACCTTTGGAGCTAAGTTAGATGAAAAAAAATATACTTGCCCTGCAAATTCCCTCAATTATTGCAAAACCTGAGGAAAATTTTTCAAATCTTGAAAAATATATTGATGAAATTTTGTCAGACAAAAACATCAAGCCTGATTTTTTGTTTTTGCCTGAAGTGTGGAGCGTGGGCTGGTGTTGTGAGGTTTTTAAGGATTGTGCCGATAGTGGTGCGACTTTAGAGTTTTTATCAAACCTTGCAAAAAAATACAACCTAAATATTTTTGGCGGTTCATACATTAGATATGACGCAGGTAAGCTTAAAAACTCTATGCCTGTTATCTTAAAAGACGGTAGTTTACTTGGTTTTTATGATAAAATTCATCTCTATACTCCTGATGGCGAGGGGGTAATAGATGAGGGCAAAACACCTTGTATATTTGAAATTGAGGGTCTTAGGGTTGGTGTTTCAATATGTTATGACATAAGATTTCCTGAACTTTTTAGAAGCTATATAAACACAAAAAACCCGCCTCACCTGCTTGTTAATCTATCTGCTTGGCCGTTAACAAGAAAAAACCAATACTCTCAAATGGCAGCTTCTCGAGCCGTAGAAAACCAGTCATATTTTTTGGCGCTTTCTCAGTGTGGCGAGATAAAAAACGGTGTTTTTAACTCGGGCTGCTCTTGCGTTTATGACCCAATGGGAGAACCTGTTGCGCAATTGGATGAAAATAGGGGCTATATTTATTTTTCGCTTGATACAGAACTTGTTAATGCTACAAGAACTACCTATCCAAACTTAACTAACAAAAAGGTCTTTGACTTTGGATTTAGTGTTTGCGAGTATAAAAATGGGAGCACAAATGTTTAAAAAATTGATTTCAATTTTACTTTTTATATTTCTTTTTTCGCTAAATCAGGCTTTTGCTTCGGGATTTTCAAGTGTTATTTCCGAGCAAGACTTAAACCGCTCATCTTCCGTAGCTATTGTAGTTAAAGACTTAAATACTTCAAAAACCCTGTATGAAAAAAACGAAAACAAAATGCTAAACACGGCTTCTACGCTAAAGCTTTTTACATTTGCCGCTGCTCTTGATACTTTGGGGCAAGATTATAAGTTTGAAACTGCTTTTTATGCGTATGGCGGCAATTTATATTTAAAACTTGGTGCTGATCCGCTTTTAGGGCGTGATGATTTATATGAATTAGTATCTAAACTAAAGCAGAGTGTAAATTTTAAGGCAATTAAATACATCTATATCGATGATAAAGTAATTAGCCAAAAGCCATATCCTGACGGCTGGTGTGTGGATGATTATTGGCCCAATTTTGCCCCGATAAGTCCTTACATTATTGATAGAAATACGGTTAAAATCAGGCTTATTTTGTCTCCAAACAGAGATTCTTTAAATATAGTCCAGCAAGACAGATATCGTTTTACTTTCATTAATCAATTAAATATCACAAAAGATGAAAATGATATTGATGTTATAAAAGATTACTCGGGAATGCAAAATGTTCTTGCACTGCAAGGCAAAATATCCGATGATACGGACTTAGAACTTCCCGTTATAAACCCTAAGTATTTATTTATTTCAAGGTTAGAAGACGCCTTTGGCAAGTATTCGATACCCTATAGTGACAAGTTTTATTTTAAAGAAACCCCCCAAGGAGCAAAAAAAGTCGCCTCTGTATCACATAGCATAGATGAGATTTCAGTCCCTATGTTAAAATACTCTGACAACTTTGTATCCGAGGTTTTATTTAGGGTTGCGGGCAATAAATATGCAAAAAATAATAATATCAAGCCTGACTCACCGGGGCAAAGTGTCGGCACAACAAAAAATGCCGTTGCTATGTTTAACAGTTACTATGCTAAAGCGGGACTTGATATGAAAGATATAAAAATAGTAGATGGCAGCGGAGTTTCCCGCTACAATGCGGCAAGTCCAAACTGGTTGTGTGACGCTATAATTTATCTGAATAAAAAAATCGAATTAAAAAAATACTTAGAAACTGCTGATGAAGGAACACTCAAAAAGCGTCTAAGGTATCTAAAAAATAATATTTACGCTAAAACAGGCACTCACAAGGGTTTAAGTGCGCTAAGCGGTATTATGAAAACAAGAAAAAATAAAGACGTTGCATTTTCTATTATTATTCAGAGCTTTTCAATGCCTCAAGGCGGTTTAAAAGCATTTGAAGACGACTTGGTGGACTGTATTTTTAGTCTTTAATTTCCATAGTTTTTAACGTGACAAGCTTTACAATCTCATCAAGATTTTTTTCTATCAGATTTTTATTGAGCAATACATACTCTTTTGAGAAGAAAAATACAAGCTTTTCGTCAATATTTTGGTCAAATTGTTTTTTAAATTCTAGAATTTGATTATAAATATCCAAATCTATGTATTTTTTGTGTTCACACAAGTGTACAAAAAGTTCGCAAGTGGTAAGGTAAGCCTCCTTTATTTTGTCGCAAGATACCTCTTTTTTTAGTTTTTCAAGATATAAACTTATCTGATAGTAGTTTTCATAAAGCTTTTTGCGTTTTTTGGGAAGCTTATTTGTAAAATAATCAGATGTTATTTTATGCCCTGTTTCAATAAGTTCAAGTTTTTTTGCATCCGATATCATAAAGTCCACAACGGATATGTTATCGGTATCTATTTTTATATAGTCAAATTTATCTTTTTGCCCGTACAGGTCGATAATGTAGTCTGTCGCAAAGCCTGAGATAGTGTTGTAAACGGCATTTATGTAGTCAAGTGCCGTGTCAATTTTTCTCTCGCCTTTTGTATCTTCCAACCTAAATTCAAGAATGCGCTCTTTTTTACCGCTTAAAGTTTTACTCAATCTCCAAAGCGGCCAGCTTTTCATAAGGTCGCCGTCAACAACCATATTATCTTCTATTTCAAGCGGCTTAAAAAGCCCCGGCATACTAACAGAAGCTCTTACGGCGAGAGCCACTTCAGCATCGGGTGTTACTTGTTTTGAAAATTCGTTGTACCTGTTATTTGTAAGGTCAGTTGAGTATATGATTAAATCTTTTTTCAAGTCCTTAAATCTTACAGGCGGCATTTGCCCTTTTTTATAACTGTCTTTATAAAATCTGGACTCGATTTTTTCTCTCATCCATTCAAGGAATACTTCTCCCTTGGACAGAGCAATTTGATTGCCAAAATTAAAGTTGATGTCTTTAAAAAATTCCACACTTATACCGCAAAAAAGCTCTTTTATACGCTCAATATCATATCCTGCGGCGCAAAGAGTTGCAAAAACAGAGCCGATGGATGAGCCGCCATAGCCTGTTATATTTACATTGTTTTCAATTAAGGCCTGATATGCTCCAACATAGCTTACGCCTCTAATACCGCCTCCGCCAAATATTACAAAGTAATCGTACGATTTTGCGCTCATTTACTACTCCAGAAAATCGGGCTTTTGCTGCATTCTTCTAGTATTTGTGGTATCTCCCATATTGTCTATTCTGTTTGTTTCTTTCTCGTATGTTTGTCTGAAGTCAATAACATTTTTCATAAGTTTTTCATCATTGCCTGTTAAATTTTTAACCGCTTGAGAAACCGATGTTTTTTTGTTTGAGCTTATAGATGAAAGCGTGCTCATATTTTTTGAGTTTGTGTTGCGAAGTTTATTTTTTAATATAACTATTTCTACACGTCTGTTTTTTTGCTTGTCTTTTTGTGATGTACCTTTTGTAACGGGAACTGTGTCAGCGTAGCCTGCTGCAATAAATATAGCCGGATTAAATTCATAGTTATTTATTAGGTACCTTACTACGCTTGAGGCTCTGGCGCTTGAGAGTTCCCAGTTTGACGGGAAAACAGGGTTGCTTACAGGGTCAGAGTCTGTATGGCCCTCAACCCTTATGATATGAATTGCAAATTTTTCTTTAATGAGCTTAGCTACGGCATTAAGCGGCACAATTGAATCGCTAGAAATTTGTGCAGAACCTGATTTAAAGGTAAGCGCATTATCTTCGAGTCTAATCACGAGACCTCTTTCATCAATTTCTGCATTTATTCCATCCAAATCCATTTCATCAATCGATTTTTTAATTTCGGCATACGAATCCGCTTCGTATCTTGGGCTTATATATTCAAGCATTATAGGGCTTGTTGCGCCGCTTGTGCCATCCAGTATGGAATTAGAGTTATCAAGAATACTCTCTTGTCCGTCGAACATGTTTGATTGAAAAGCTTTTTTAAGTGCTTCTTCAAGTTTTGCAAAATCGCTTACATCAATTTGAGAGAGGGCATACAGCACAACAAAAGTTGCAAAAAGAAGCGTCATAAAGTCAGCGTATGAAACAAGCCAACGCTCAAGATTTTCATGGTCTTCGTGTTTTTTTCTTCTTGCCATTAAGCTTTAGCCTCTTTTTTTGCAGCTTTCTTTTCAAGCAAATACGTTTCAAGTTTTCTCTCGATTAATGCTGGGCTTTCTCCTGCCTGAATTGCAAGAACACCCGAGATGATTATTTCTTTTGCAACAAATATTTTTTGGTATTTTTGCTTAATTCTGGTTGAATATGGGATTGTAATTAAGTTTGCAAGAAACAGACCGTAAATCGTTGCAACAAACGCTACAGCAATACCTGCACCAAGTTTTGAGGGGTCAGAGAGGTTTTGCATAACCTGAATAAGACCCATAACCGCACCGATGATACCAAGTGTCGGTGCATAACCGCCTGCTGATTCATATACTTTTGCACCGGTTTGAACTTTATCTTCAAGTCGGGCAAGCTGATTTTCCATCATTTCTTTAACTAATGAGGGGTCAGCGCCGTCTGCTACTGCTTCAAGGCCAAGTGTTAAAAGCGGGTCAGAGGCTTTTTTTGCTTCTTTTTCAAGGATGATAACGCCCTCTTTTCTTGCCTTTTGGCTATAGTCAACAATTTCTGTTATGAGTTTTTCCATATTAGGAACTTCGTTGAAGTAAACGGTTTTTAAAAGCGAAAAGGCAATTTTAAAATCTGCTATTGGAAAGCTTAAAAATACTGCGCCTGATGTACCGCCGATTACGATAAAAGCTGCCGTAATTTGCAAAATCTGACCTATATTACCGCCCTCCAGAATCATGCCCGCCAAAATAAAGGCAAATCCCAGAAAAGTTCCTATTACTGCTGCAAAATCCATTATTATATTTCTCCGAATTACTTTTCTTATTATCCCTAAAAACGCTTGAAATGGTATCAACCGTTCAACTGAATTAATTCTAGCATTTTTGGCGCATTTTATCAAAAATTTTACAAATCAGTTTTTTGAACTATAATTATCATATAGTTTTAGGAGGGGGATTTATGTCCGGATTAACGCTGGCTCAAAAAATAATTTCAAAACATTGTGATAAAACGGTTGCACCGGGTGAATTGGTTATTGCTCGTGTTGATGTTGCTGCAGTTCAAGACGGAACCGGCCCTCTTACTATTCAAGAATTTAAAAAGCTTGGCAAAGATAAACTTGCTAACCCTAAGCGTACAATACTTTTTGTTGACCATGCCGCTCCAAGCCCAAGAAAAGAACTTTCAAACTCTCATATTGTAATTAGAGAATTTGCAAAAGAATACGGCGCGGTTTTATCAGACATTGGTGAAGGTGTTTGCCACCAAAGACTTGTTGAAAGTTTTGTAAACCCAGGTGAAATACTGGTTGGTGCGGATTCTCATACGTGTACTTCAGGTGCTCTGGGTGCTTTTGCTACAGGTATGGGCTCAACTGATATTGCTGTTGCTTTTGCGCTTGGTAAAACCTGGCTTAAAGTACCTTCATCTTTTAAAATTATTGTAAACGGAAAATTTAGAGAAAATGTCACATCAAAAGATTTGATGCTCTATTTAATAGGTAAAATCGGAGCTGATGGTGCAACGTATCGTGCGTTAGAGTTCTGTGGCGATACCATAAAAAACATGTCTATAGCCGAGCGCTTTACTCTGGCAAATATGGCAGTTGAAGCAGGCGCTAAGGCAGGTCTTTTTGAGACTGATGAAAAAACTCTTGCTTGGCTGAAAGAAAATGGCAGAGAAGATAAATATGCAGAAATCAAGATGGATGATGATGCAATATATGAAAGAGTTATTGAAATCGATGCTGCTGAAATTAAGCCCTGTGTTTCATGTCCTCATACGGTTGATAATGTTAAATGGGCGTCAGATTTAAATAATGTAAAAGTTAATCAGGTCTTTGTCGGCACTTGTACAAACGGCAGAATTGAAGACTTAAGAGTTGTTGCAAGTGTCCTTAAGGGTAAAAAGAAACACACTGATGTTCGAATGATTATAGTCCCTGCATCTCCTAAGATTTATCTTCAAGCGGTAAAAGAGGGGCTTATTGAAACCTTTGTTGAGGCAGGCGCTACATTTTTACCGGCAGGTTGCGGCCCTTGTGTCGGCGTACATGGCGGTATTTTGGGTGATGGTGAAGTTTGTCTTGCAACGCAAAACAGAAACTTCCAAGGCAGAATGGGCAACACAAAAGGATTTATCTATCTTTCATCCCCTTATGTTGCCGCAAAATCTGCTATAGCCGGATATATTACCGATTAATTATGCTTCATAGCTATTTTGGACGTTTTGCGAATCCTGAGTTTGTGCGTTTGAATCCATAATTGATGTAGCTGCAAATATTCCCGGAAGCCCAAACAAAGCTCCGGCGTACGCTGTTACTGCGGTTTTATTTGCAGTTTGAGCAAATGATTTAAATTCTTCGCTTTCAAGTACTCCCGAGTCTTTAATTGCTTCTCCCGCAAGTATGCCTGCTGCGGCTCCGGGGGCAAAAATGCTTAATCCTGCTAAAAGCAGGTTTTTTGTAGCATCATTGTTTGCATTTTGTACTGTGTTTTCGTTTGTGTACACAGCTTCTTGTTGAGCTATTTCTTCTGCATCTGTTTGTTGATATGTTGCTTTTGTATTTTGTATTTCATTATTTGTTGCGGAATCCATGATTGATGTAGCCGCAAATATTCCCGGAACTCCAAACAAAGTTCCCGCATAGGCAGTGAGCGCAGTTTTATTTGCAGTTTGAACAAATGATTTAAATTCTTCGCTTTCAAGTACTCCCGAGTCTTTAATTGCTTCTCCTGCAAGTATACCTGCTGCGGCTCCTGGGGCAAAAATGCTCAGTCCGGCAAGTAGTAGTTTTTTGCTTGAATCATTTTGAGTTTGAGTGGGCACTTGTTTGACTTTGTCGTTAAAGCAGCAAGCCTCTTTTCTGCTGATTGCTTCTGTCATTTTGTCTCTCTTTCTCTCTTAAAATTAACATGGTAAATTAATAAAAAAAATTTTTGATAAAAAATTGACAAAAAATGGTAAAATTTATTTACAAGTATTAAATTAGTTTATAAAATATTACTGTTATTTTGGGAGAAAGATATGCTTAAATATATTTTGCTTGTAATTTTAATAGTACTTGGCTGGCATGCTTATAACACTGTTGATTTCAAAACCGTTGTACCAGATACTGTTGACGCTATAAAAAATACAAGTTTAATAAACACGGTAAACACTAAACGCGAAAACAGAAAAAATGAGCTTAACCAACTTGGATACTAAACCAAAACCAAATATCAAGCAGCAAGAGTGTATAGATTTTATTGACGGCTCAATAATGGTACTGGCGGGCCCCGGTACGGGGAAAACTTTTACCGTAATTGAGCGCATTAAAAATATGCTTTTGCATGGTATTGAGGCGTCTAAAATCCTCTGTCTTACATTTTCGGAAGCTGCAGCAACTGAAATGAAAAAGCGCCTGCTTGATAAAATGGGGCAAGAGGCGTCAGGCGTTAACATCTATACGTATCATAGTTTTTGTTTTGAAATTATCCAAAATAATCCTGATTTATTTGAGCAGTATTCGGGTTTTCAGATAATAAATGATACTGTTAAAAAATCTCTTATAAGACAGTGCATAGAAGAGCTTGATACAGTTTATTATAAGACTTCATCAGGTGATAAATATCATTTTGCGGGTGAAATTTTAACAAGAATTGATGATATCAAAAAAAATCTTTTATCAAAAGAGGAGTTTTTCCATAACCTTGAAAATCACCCTCAGTGGGGCGGTGCGCTTAGCGAGGTAAAACTAAAGGTCAAAAAGGCTCTTGATGAGGGCAAAAAAGTCTTAAAAAAGGATGAAAAATTAATAGCTGACCTTGAGAAAAAAATTAACCGCTCAAAAGAGCTGTGGAGTTTTTATGAACTGTACAACAAAAAAATGAAAGAGGACGGTTATATAGATTTTAACGACATGATAGCTCTTGTGCTTGAAAAATTTAGTGACTCTCCCGCTTTTCTTGAGACTGTTGCTCAAAATTATGATTATTTTTTGGTGGATGAATATCAAGATACAAACGCTATGCAAAATAGCGTGATTTTTAACCTGATTGATGCAAAATCACAAAAAAATATTCTTGTAGTAGGTGATGATGACCAGATTATCTTTGGTTTTCAGGGTGCTCAGACTGACAATATAGAAAAATTTCTAAAAAAGTACCCTGATACAAAAGTAATATGCCTTGAAGAGAATATGCGCTCAACTCAATCAATTCTTGATTTAAGCGAGCAGGTTGCAAAAAAAGATTCAAACAGGCTGGAGAACAACCCCGAGTTTAAAAGCTACGGCATAAATAAGCACCTTGTTGCAAAGAACGCTTCTTTGTTTGACAAAAATACAAAGCCGATTTTAAGAGTGTATGAAGATTTATCCCATGAATACTCATCAATTGCTGATGATATAGAAAAACTCATTAAAAACGACGGTGTTGAGCCAAGCGATATTGCAATTTTAGCAAAGAAAAACAATGAGCTTGAAGAATTTTATGAACTTTTAAAGGCAAGAAATATACCATGTGAGCTAAAAGACGGCAAAAGTATTTTTTCTGTCAGGTCTTCGATTTTAACTTATTTTTATTTAAAAATACTTTTAAACTCGCAGCTATATGCGGATAAAATCTTTCCGCTTCTTTTGTCAGAGCCGTTTTGTATAGATATAAATGATTATAATGATATCTTGGCTAATTCATATTTGCACAAGCATCGGGATTTTATAGCTGATATTTATGATATGAAAGACAAGGAGTGGAAAAAGCCCGACAAGATAAATAAATTTATCTCGAATTATGAGTATCTGCTTGAGGCTAAAAGCTCGCTAAATCTTTACAGATTGGTACTTGATGTAATAAATAAAACAGGTATTCTTGAATATTTCCTAAATTCTCCTGCTGATATTGAAGAAAATATCTCTGCGCTTAAAAAAATTGCCGACGAAGCAAGGGATTTTTATGCTGCAAATAAATCTGCCACACTTCAGGATTTTGTTGAATACTTAGACGACGCTTTTGAAAACGGCTCTGCAATACTTTGTGCAAAGTCTCCCGTTAAACAAAATGCGGTTAAATTAATCACCCTGCACTCTTCAAAGGGAAGAGAGTTTGAGTATGTTTTTATACCATCTCTTGAGCAATACGCTTGGGAGCGTACAAAAGATGATACAATAACACCAAAAATCCCTCTGTCAAAAGTCATAACAGATGAACAAAAAGAAATTCTAAAGGATTCCGAAAAAATAAGACTGCTTTTTGTCGGCATTACAAGAGCTAAGCATAAGTTATTTTTGAGTGTTCCAAAATCTGTCGGAGATAAACAAAGACAGCTTACAAAATATTTAGATGGAATTTCGCAAGGCTATCTTTTAAAGCAGGAAGTTCAATACAATAGTGAAAACTATGTATCAGAGCTTGTTCGCTCAATTAAATATGAGCACGACTACAAGAGCGATTTTCAGAACTTTATTCGTTCTTCTTTTGAATCTCTGTCAATAAGCCCGAGCATGCTAAACACTTACCTTAGCTGCCCGAGACAGTTTTTATACGGATATATTTTAAGACTTAATTCAAGAAACTCGGTAAATGATATACTAAGCTACGGCAATGTTGTGCACAAGTCTATAGAGAATTTTTCCAAAAAATCTAAAACACAAGGAAGCTATTTAACCTTAGATGAACTAATAGAGGATTTTAAGCTGCAAATGTCAAAAAATCCTTTTTCGGATAGAAGTACAAGAAAAGCATACCTTGAAAAAGGCGAAGAGAACCTTAAGGTATTTTATAATCAGCTTATTTTGACGCCTATAGGCAATATATTTAGTACAGAGCTTAATATTGAATCATCCCTAAATAGTGAAATAAAGATAAACGGCAAAATTGACCGTCTGGAAAAAAATGAACAAGGAGAGTTTATTATAAAAGATTTTAAAACAGGTGCAGCTAAAACTCCAAGTTCAATTAAAGAGGGCGGGGCTTATGAGCACTACCTTAATCAGCTAAGATTTTATAAGTACCTTGTTGAGAAAAAATTTGATAAAAAGGTTGCATCTTCTCAACTTGTATATGTTGAGGATTGTGATAAAAACTTCACTTACAATATGGACGAGAGTGACAATATTGCAATAGAAAATAAAATAAAAGAGGTGCACGCAAACATTGCGGCGCAAAATTTTGAACCTATAGCTGATAAAAATAACTGTAAGCGCTGCGATTACAGGGATATGTGCAGCCTTAATCTGCTTTAATTTTTACTATTACTTTTTTAATGTTTTCGCATCCGTCATTACAACTTAGCATTGGAGCATGGGCATCTTGAGGGAAAAATATTGCAAAATCTCCGCTTCTTACATTAATGACATTAGGGCATAGCGCATCTTCTTTTAATTTTAAAAACTCAACGTCTTTTTCTTTGTCGTATGGGATGTCTTCAAAGAAATTATCAATAAGAGAAAAATCCATTCTCTCATTGCCCAAAATAACATACTGTATGTCTATATAGTCCCTGTGTGCCTCAAATTTTGCCATATGGGGAAGCCTTGTTTCAAGCTCCTGCACATTTGCAAATATTCCTTCATCTATTTCATATCTGCCTGCAGGCATGGACTTTAAGTCGTTATTTATTATAAATTCAAAACCTTTTTTAATTTTATCGCCTAAAGCGTAGTATTTGCTTGCGTTTTCAATATTATCAAAAATCATAATTACCTCTAGTATTTTAAATCTTTATTATTTTGAACAAATTCGTATTCATAAAGCTTTGCCCATTGTAAAAATTTGTAATACGCCATAATAACGGCAAAGATAAAGCCGTGTATACCGTCTTTATAGCCGCCTTTCATGACATAGAGTTTAAAAAATTCATACGGCGGGCGCAAAATGAGCTTGGAGAGTTTGAATTTTTTATTTTTCATTAAAAATCTTTTCAGCTCAAAGTCTGTATAGTTGTTTAACCTTACTCCAAAGTGGTTAAGAGAAGGTATGTGATAGTGAATGAGTGCTACATTTGGCAACTTGCCTTTTTTATTTATCCAAAAATCTTTGCCCTCACGAGTTACGGGCATTTTGTGTATTTCATTTGTATAATAGCAATTGCCTCTTTTCCAAAATCTTTTTATGCCTGATTGACGCCAAGAGTGGACGTGTTTGCCTAAAAGATAGGTTTCTCTTGGAATATAGCAGGCGTTTCTGTTTTTCTTTGGGTTATTTGCATACTCTCTTAAATATTTCCAAAGCTCGGGGGTTACAATTTCATCGGCATCAAGAACAAGTATCCAATCTCCGCTTGCCTGCTCCATTGCCCAGTTTCTTGCAAGCTCAACAATTCCTGTGCGCTCATGGTAGAAAATTTTACACTTGTGTCTTTGAGCTATCTCTATTGTTTCATCTTCAGAGTGCATATCGCAGATGATTATCTCGTCAGCGTCTTTTACGCTCTCAAGAACATCATCTAAAAGTCTTTGGGCGTTTAGTGTGTTTATAACGACAGAAATTGTAGCCATATTCTTAAAACTCCTTGTAATAAGGAAATTGTAATACAGCTTAAACTAAATCTCAAGACTTAAGGTATTTTGACTGCGGGGTTGTTTCTTTTGTTTGATTATTTTCACTGTAGTCAACGTAATTTCTTACATCTTCAAGTTCTTTAAGTGCAAGCATATCCGCAACACGAGAGGCGTTTTTCTGCTCTTTAGTTATAAGGGCATTGGCCAAAATAATTGGGACAAAGGCTGCAATACTTGATATTCCCGCTCTTTTAAAGACTGGTGTTTCCGGGCTTATATTGTTTAGACTTTTTGTAATTGTTGCAATCGGTATAATGCTTGCAAGAAGACTTACAATACTCAAAGCCCCTTCGCCCATAAGTTCTGTGCTTTCAGAGTATTTTTGAGATTTGTCGTCAACTGCGTTAAATGTCTTAAATACGTTGTTTTGCAGTTGCTTTGCTCTTTTTTCCTGTTCGGGAGTTAATTCTATTTGCTCTTGAGCAAGTCGTTTTTGTTTGTCTTTGATATTGTTTTCTTTTAAATATTGCTTGTATTCCCTGTGGTCTTTTAATGCTTGAGGGATAAATTTAAAGATGTTTAAAGCCTTGTGCGCGCTTCTGTGCTTGCTGCCGTCTTCATTTTTTACTTTTTCGTCATCTACGTAATACAGTTTTTCAGGATTATTTAAAAAATCCTGTTTAACCTTAAAGCGAGCCACCCTTGAGCCGTCTTTCTGCAGTTTTACACCAATTAGAGACAGGGCGCATGTTGCACCAAGACCAATTACATAAGGGAGACCTTTTTTAATATTAGGATTTTTAAAGTTTATATTTTTTATTATTTTATTTGTTATAAATCCCAGCAATCCGCCGCTTCCAAGTGCCAGAGTCGAAATCGCGCTTGTTGCAAGTTCTATATTTTCTGCGTAGTCTTGAGATGCTATGTCAATCTTTTCTACAACATTTGAAATTAATTGTTGGTCTTTCTTCGCTTCAAGCAGCTGCTCTTCACTAACTTCTACAGTGTCAAATTTTGCTCTATCTTCTTGGAGTTTTTTATTGAATTCTTCTTTACTTTTTTCGTACTCTTTGTTTTTTAGAACAAGATTTTTGAGGGATTTTAGTATTGAATTAATACCGCCAACATGTGCTGTGGCTTTTTTGGCCTCTTTTTCATCTATTTTAATCGTTTTAGAAATTTCATCTCTTTTTGCTACTTGTTCATCATTTAGTATGGCAAATTGTTTAGCAGAGGCTA
Organism: Candidatus Gastranaerophilales bacterium; assembly: GCA_944323335.1. GTDB lineage: Bacteria > Cyanobacteriota > Vampirovibrionia > Gastranaerophilales > Gastranaerophilaceae > Galligastranaerophilus. The sequence goes on along the minus strand of CALUSB010000029.1, from coordinate 4,560 downwards.
AATCCTTGTTCATGGCCTCATGGCGACCTATTCTTGAAGCTTCAATTTCTTTTTTTGTTCCCCAGACATATGATGCGAGCATAATCGGAAGTGATGTTATTGCTCCGCTTAGTGTAGCTAAACCCATATAGAGGATATTTTTTTCTATATTTTTTTGTTTTGATAAATTGCTGAGTAGTTTACCTATTTTTTTATTTGATACAAGTAAAAACCCAAGCCCCATGCCAAGAGTAGATGTGATACTTGCAATGGTTTGCATTACGGGTTGAGTCAGCATTTCTGTTTCTTCTGCGCGGCTTTGAGAGTACTCATCCATAATATCAACTGCATTTAATACAGCTTTAGCGCGTTTAATGTCGTTTTGTTTTTGTTCCTCGCTAATACCATATTTTTCAATATAGGCAAGCCTTTTTGCCTCTTTTTCGTCTTGAGAATTTTTCCAAGGTTCATAAGAGGGTTTATTTTTTCTATAATCAATGTAGTTAGTAAGCGCTTCCATAATAACCTTCTGTTTTAATAAAAACTTTCAATATAAAAAAATTGCTATTTTTCTTTTATCCTTGTATACTTACTAATGTATCTTATGCTTTTGGGCTCGTAGCGCAGTTGGTAGCGCAGGAGACTCTTAATCTTTTGGTCGTGGGTTCGAGTCCCACCGGGCCCATTTTAATTAGTTAAGTTATATGTTATAATGTCATTATGAGTTATTCAGAAGAGTGTAATAAATTAGTAAAAAAGCTTTTAAAAGAGCGCCTCGCTATTGACGAGATAAAAAAGCTGACTGATAGCGATTTTGTGGCAAGTGTTACAAAAGATGAGAAGTATGCAGAAAATAGCGGCTCTCCGCGCTATACAGTTAAACTTCTAGATGGTAGAGTGTACTATATATTTGAAAAGCAAGAAAAATCAGGTTCATTTCTGGATTTTTTCAAGTTTGGTAAAAAATAATTGTTATTTTGCATTAAAATGAGCCTCTTTGTGAGGCTCATTTTAAAATTTGGGCCCGGAGGGATTCGAACCCACGACCAAGGGATTATGAGTCCCCTGCGCTACCGCTGCGCCACAGGCCCGTGACGACTTAAACTTTTGTTATTTGATTATCAATCGGGCTTGCGGTAGCTGCGCTACCTTTCCTCTCGAAAAACGTGACATTTAGTCACCTTTTTCTCGGCAGAGTGCCACAGGCCCGTGACGACTTAAACTTTTTTATTTAATTATCAATCGGGCTTGCGGTAGCTGCGCTACCTTTCCTCTCGAAAAACGTGACATTTAGTCACCTTTTTCTCGGCAGAGTGCCACAGGCCCGTGACGACTTGGTTAAAAAATACCAGAAAAAAATATAAAAATCAAGAGATAATTGCTATACTAAATTTTACAAATACCCAATCTTGTGCTTTAATTGTTGTGTTCATTAGTTTATAGGGGACAAACCATGGAAAGAACATTTATAGCAATTAAGCCGGACGGTGTTAAAAGAGGCTTTATAGGCAAGATTTTACAAAGATTTGAAGATAAATCGTATAAAATTGTAGCCTTAAAGATGCTAAATGTAACCATGGAGCAAGCTAAAAAGCATTATGCCGAGCATGAAGGAAAGCCTTTTTATCAACCGCTTATTAAATACATTACCTCTGGCCCAATTGTTGCAATGGTTTTAGAGGGTGAAAATGTTATAGCCGGTTCAAGACACATAATGGGTAAAACTAACCCTGATGAAGCTGATGTTGGAACTATAAGAGGCGATTTTGCTCAAGTAAAAGAATACAATATTGTTCATGGTTCTGATTCAAAAGAATCGGCAGAACGAGAAATTGCAATATATTTCGAAGAAAACGAAATGTGTGAAAATTATAAAACCATGCTTGAGCTTGTTATGGAGCACTAATGAGCTCGCACAGGGATTTTTTTAAATTTGAATTGGTAGCAAAATCAGAATTTTCTAATGCTCGTGCGGGAGTTTTTAAAACTCCGCACGGGCTAATTAAAACGCCTGTTTTTATGCCTGTCGGTACCAATTCGACAGTTAAAATGCTTACTATGCAGCAGGTTTTGGATACAGGTGCTCAGATAATCTTGAACAATTCTTATCATATGTATCTGCGCGCCGGTTGTGAGCTTATAAAAAAAGCCGGCGGACTTCATGCTTGGCAAAACTGGCACAAGCCGATTTTAACCGATTCGGGCGGTTTTCAGGTTTTTTCGCTTTCAAAATTAAGAAAAATAACCGAAGATGGGGTTTATTTTTCTGACCCGAAAAACGGCTCAAAACATTTCATATCGCCTGAAGTTTCTATGCAAATCCAAGAGGATTTAGGGGCTGACATTATAATGGCATTTGACGAATGTGCACCATATCCTTGTGATTATAATCATGCAAAAGAGGCAATGGAGCGTACTCACAGGTGGTTAAAAAGATGTTTCGATGCACATAAAAACCCTCGTCAGACACTTTTTCCTATTGTTCAGGGTGCGTTTTTTGAAGATTTAAGGCGTGAGGCTGCAGGTGTTGTTTCTTCTTTTGATGCTGCAGGATACGCAATAGGCGGGGTGAGCGTCGGTGAACCTGTTGATGTTAAGAATAAAATAGTAGAAATAACGGCTCCGCTTTTACCCGAAAATAAGCCAAGGTATCTAATGGGTGTGGGTACTCCTGTTGATTTAATCAACGGCGTACGTTTTGGCGTGGATATGTTTGATTGTGTCTTAGCTACAAGAAACGCACGTCATGGTACATTTTTTACATATAATGGAAACAAAATTATTAAAAACAAGGAATTTGAAGAAGACTTCTCGCCACTGGATGAAAAATGTTCTTGCCCTGTTTGTCAAAATCATACAAGAGCATACATCAGACATTTATATCGAACCGCAGAGTCAACTGCTGCAACACTTTTAAGTATTCACAATATTCATTTTCTTGTAAATCTAATGAAAGATATTAGAGAATCAATATTGCAAGGAAATTTTGAAAGATACTCAGATGAGCTTTTGCAAAAATTTTAGTCATTATCAAAAGGCTTGAGCTCAATATATTTTTCAGAGTAATTTCTCTTTTTGGAGAGGTTTTTAAGAATTTCTTTATTTGTTTTGATGGACATCCAAGACTCTATCAGAAGTATATCATCTATTGACATACTTCCTTCTATTTTTTTGCCTTCATTGACGTTAAATACCGCAGAGTATGAGCCAACTTGTACCATTATTAACAATGTGTCCCCAAATTCACTAAAGCATATTGTTAACTTTCTGTATTTTGATGTGTCTACTATGTCGTTGTCTCGTCCGCGACTTTTGGCACGGGCATTTTGAATTCTGTATTCGTTTAGTAAAAAATCCTTTAGTGATTCTTCAGCTCTTATTAAGTCCATTCGTCCCATATACTTATAATGCCCATTTTTTGTTAAAATGTAAATACCTAAAATGGTTTAAAATTCAATTATTGCTAAAATTTCTTAATATTTTAATTGACTTTAGTTTATGTTTGTTGTGAAATAAGTGTTACAAATACTTAAACAAGGGGAAACTATGCCAACTATTAATCAATTAGTTAAAAAAGAAAGAAAGAAAATTATAGACAAAACAAAATCACCCGCATTGACAAATTGCCCGCAAAGACGCGGTGTTTGCACAAGGGTGTACACTACAACACCTAAAAAACCGAACTCAGCAATGAGAAAAGTTGCTCGTGTAAGATTAACTAACGGTTTTGAGGTGACTTCATATATTCCGGGTATCGGACATAACCTTCAAGAACACTCTGTTGTGCTGATCAGAGGCGGCAGGGTTAAAGACCTTCCCGGTGTGAGATATCACATTATTCGTGGTACATTGGATACTGCAGGTGTTGCAAACAGAACACAAAGCAGGTCTAAATACGGCGCAAAGAGAGCTAAAAAGTAAGAAAGGTTAAGTAAAGTAAATGTCAAGACGTTCTAAACCGGCAAAAAGAATACCATCGCCGGATCCTATATATAACAGTGCAGATATAGCAAAATTTATTAACCGCCTTATGAAAAAAGGCAAGAAATCAATTGCTCAAAAGATTTTCTACTCTACAATGAGCAAAGTTGAAGAAAAAACAAAATCTGAACCTATGGAAGTGTTTAAAAAAGCGCTCACAAATGCTACTCCTTTAATTGAAGTTAAGGCAAGACGTATTGGTGGTTCTACATATCAAGTCCCGATTGAAGTTAAGGCTGACAGAGGTCAAGCTCTTGGTTCTTGCTGGATTATTGAAGCTGCAAGAAAAAGAGGCGGAAAATCAATGGTTGAAAAACTTACCAATGAAATCGTTGATGCTTCTAACGGTATTGGTGCAGCTTGCAAAAAACGTGAAGATACCCATAAAATGGCTGAAGCTAATAAGGCTTTTGCTCATTATAGATATTAATCTAAAAAAGCCTCTTTATAGAGGCTTTTTGTGTGCAATATGAAGTGTCGGGCTGTAGCGCATCCAAGCTGCGCCCAAAGAGATTGAAAATTTAATAATTGTGTCGGGCTGTAGCGCACGTTTTGCACATTGTGCGAAACAAAAATATATATTCCAAGCTGCGCCCAAAG
>CALUSB010000028.1 GCA_944323335.1 Candidatus Gastranaerophilales bacterium | reverse complement strand
TATCAGTATCTGTGTCAATATCAGTATCAGTGTCAGTATCAGTATCAGTATCAGTATCAATATCAGTATCTGTGTCAATATCAGTATCTGTGTCAGTATCAGTATCAGACTCTTCACTTGCAGCTTGTATTTCAGCTAATTGCTTATGAAAATTATCAATTACGCTATCATAACTTGCCGAATAATCTACATTGTTACCAAATATGCTGCTGCCATACGCAGAATTATCATCAATTGAACCTGAAAATATACTTTCATCAGACATTGAACCTGAAGTAGCAAACCCGCTTTCTTGAGTTTTAGAGCCTGAATTATAATTTTCATCTTTCCAATATTGTCCAAAAGACATAATGCTGTAGTTACCTGACATAACTCTCTCCTGGTATTTTTATCTTATATATATAAAGTTATTTTTGTATAAAAAATTGACATACTATGTATATATATTTTGCAAAAAGCTTGCAGGAAAGCTATTTTCAGGTTTACATTTTGTAACATAAAAAAGCGCCCCTAATTGGAGCGCCTTGCTTTATTATATTTTTAACTACTCTGCAGAACCGATATTATAAGCATCTTCTACAAATGTTCTGAACAATAGGTTTGTTTTATAATCGTTTGTCTGTTTCATTGCCTCATAAGCCGCCTTAAAATCTTTTGCAGTTGCATTTGCCTTACCCGTAAATGCCTGTCTTATATTTTTTGGTGACATATTTTTTATGTTTACGCCTTTTTTAAATAAGTTTCTTATGTTATCCTTAGCACCTGTAACCATTTGACCAAAGCTTACCTTAGAAGCTCCTGAAGATGTGCCTGTTGTAGTTGTGCTTGCAGTTGCGGTGTTCAATTTGTCATAATAACCCAGTTTTTTTAATTCGTCTATTGTAAAACCTTGCTCAAGTGCGTCGTCAAGATTATTAATTTGCATATCTGCAATTTTTTCTTCCAGTGCTTCAAGTCTTGTATTAGGGACTTCAGGAAGTTCGTTTGCAACTTGAGAAACTCCGCCCTGAGCTTTTATATTTTCTATTTCTTTTAATACTTGTCTGTATTTGCTGCCGCCACCCATTGTAGTTTTTGCAACACCGGTCTTATTGTTGAAGAATTTTAACAGATCTGCTTCAGATGTTATTTTGCCTTCTTGAACCAGGTTATTAATATATTCTCTTTGCTGAGCCGTATTCATGCCTTTAGATTTTTCAAGGAATGTAGAAACTTCTGAGTCAATATCAATCTTAGGTGCGCTCTTTGCACCGGCTTGTGCGGCTGATTCAGCAGCTCCCTCGCCCGCTTCTTTAGCAGTAGCCTTGCCCGCAGATTCAGCTGCCTCTTGACCTGCTTCTTTAGCCGCAGAGTTCGCTGCCTTATTTGCACCGTGCGCCCTAAATCCTGATGTAAGACCGCCAACGGTACCACCAACAACGGCACCGCCAATAGCACCTGTCGTAGTATTTGAAACAAGTCCGCCAAAAGTAAATTCATCTCCGTCAAATACGGCATCTGCAGTGTAATTTGTTGCACCCATAACGGCACCATCTATAGCACCGGCTTTAGCACCCGTTACGACACCTTGTTTTATGGTTTCTTTAACAAGTACCTTGCCGCCTTCTTTAACTACCGCTCCGCCTGCGCCGATACCTGCGGTTGCTGCTGTTACAACACCGCCGACAGCACCTGTTACACCATCTTTAAGTCCATCTTTGAGTGTGTAATCTCCTTCTACATCGTTTGTTGCGGCATCGGAAGCCTTTATACCTACCTTAACGGCAGCACCCACGCCAGCACCAAGTGCCAAACTTGCACCAAATGAGAATGGTGCGGCAATAACACCGACAGCTACTGCCAAACCTGATGCAACATTTGCAACCGTATCAACTATAGAATCCTGTTTAGATGCATAGGTATTTAATTTTTCAACCGCTGCTTCATATGATATTTCACCGGCTTCTGCTTTATCTAAAGTTTCTTCTACGGCATTAGAACCGTTGCTGTGTCCAAAGAAGTTTTTAATACCATTCCAGGCCTTTCCAACCCAGCCTTGTTCATCTTGAACTTGAGCATAAGCTTCTCTTAGCTGCTGCATTTGTTCTTCTGTTGCTTTTGTACCTCCGTCTGCAGCTAATTCACCGCTGCCTGAAGAAGCACCGTCTTCACCGGCTTCACCACCGGAGCCTGTACCGTCTCCATTAGAAGCAGAAGATTTAAAATCATCAAGTATACCGTTATAACTGCTTGAATAATCAACCTTGCCAAACAAAACCTCATTATCGGCAATATTTTCAATTTTTTTCTGTATTGCATTTGCCATGTTTTGTCCGTTTTGGTACGCAGTTAAACTGTCAGCATAAATTGTGCTGTAGCTCATAATTATCCTCTCTTATTTAGTGTGTTGTAAATTAATAAAAAAAATATGAGACATAAAATTGATATACTAATTACATAAACATAAAATATAAAAGGCAATAAGCTTGTTTTGACAGGGAAAATGACTAATTTACAAAAGTTAATATTTGCAAATATTAACTTTTTTAACAATTATGCAATTTTGACTTACAAATTTTTTTTATTAATACATAACTTGTGTGTGGTTTATAGAAGTGAACGTAGAAAGAATTACAACAACAGGCTTATATCCTGTAAATACAGTCGCATATAATTCGGGAGTAGCAGGCGGAAGATATATATTAAACGCAGACAGTTTTGTGCGCGAAAAAGCAAAAATTAATCCCGCGGCACAAAACCCGATTTATGCCATAAAAGATGATTTTTTAGTAAAACTATTTCCTCGAGAGTTTATCGGAAAATACTCCAGTCCGTATGTACTTAGAGCAGCATCTGAACAAAATCACCACTTACAAAAACTGCTTGCAACGGAATTAAGCACAGGCAATATATATCCTCAAAATGTATCAGGAGAAGTATATCCTCACTTTATACCTACCGCAAAAGCTGCTCAAGGTATAATGAGACACTATGGAAAAAGCTTTAGCAGTAAAGACTTCGCCACAATGAATAAAGCTGCATTGTTACATGATGTGGGAAAAGCATATATTCCCGATACTATTTTGAATAAAAACGGCAAACTTGATGACTGGGAAAGAAAAATAGTAGATAAGCACGCTCATCTTGGCTATGAAACTCTAAGAAGCACAGGAGTTGAAGCTCCGGTGTTAGAACTTGTAAAAAATCATCATACATACTCAAACTCAAATGAGCCCATGGTTCAAATTCTGCAAATTGCAGATATTTATAGTGCACTTAAGGAAGAAAGACCTTATAAAGCCTCAATGAGTGACAAAAAGGCTCTTGATATACTAAGGGGCAGGGCGCAAGGCGGAGAATTTGAAAAAGAATACGTCAGAGCTCTTGCAAAATCTCTTTCTTAATTAAATTCCCCACATTTATTACCTCTTATGGCAATTGAATGTTTTAAATCAGAAATTTAAACTTATTCAATATTTAGGAGGAATAAAAATGAAATTTGAGGATTTTTTGTATACACAAGAGGGAGAAGACCTTTTTGAAAAAACAGAAGGTCTTGATAGAGTACTTTCAAGCTCGCAAATGACAGGCAGTGAAGGTCTTGGAGTGCAAATGTTAGAAAAAGCAGGCCCATACGTGAAGATAAAAGAAAGAAGCGGATGCGAGCATGAAGTTATTATGTTAGGGTCAAATTCCTACCTAAATCTCACAACAAACAAAAAAGTCTGCGATGCAGCTATAAAAGCAATAGAAAAATACGGCTACGGCATGGGTGCAGTTTCTGTGTACGCAGGAATTAGCGATATTCATAAAGAACTTGAAAAAAGAATTGCAAATTTTTACAAAACAGAAGATGCAGTACTTTTTCCAAGCGGATATGGCACAAACATTGGTGTAATTTCAGCACTGTGTTCAAAAGAAGATATTATAATTAACGACAGTGCAAACCATGCTTCAATCTTTGACGGCTCAAAATTATCAGGCGCAGACGTCAGAGTGTACCCGCACAACGATATGAAAGCGCTTGAGCATATACTTGAAAAATGTGACAAGTTAAATAAGCCAAAACTTATAATAACAGACGGTGTTTTTTCAATGTACGGAGATATTGCCCGTCTGGATAAAATCTGCGAACTAGCGCACAAATGGGGTGCAAAAGTAATGGTTGATGACGCCCATGGGCTTGGAATAGTAGGCGCTACAGGCAGAGGGAGCGCTCAGGTGTATGGCGTGGAAAATAAAATTGACTTAAATGTAGGCATGCTAAGCAAAACCGCAGGAGCAGTAGGCGGTTATTGCGCAACAACAAGAAAAATAGCACAATATTTAAGGCATTATGCAAGAAGTTTCTTTTTCTCAACAGCACTACCAGCGCCCACTGTAGCAGGCTTAAACGAGGTATTTAAACTTCTTGAACATGACAGAGCGGGCAGAAAAGAGCTCTGGCAGAATATAAACTACATAAAAGAAAAACTCAACAAATTGGGCTTTAACACGGGTGAAACTCAATCAGGCATTGTACCGATTATAATAGGAGATGAGCAAATTCTATTTAAAATGTATCAAGACCTAAGGCTAAGCGGAGTATACACAAATATTGTCACATATCCTGCAGTCAGAAGAAAAGAATGCAGATTAAGACTTTGCATAATGAAAGATTTAACTCAAGCTCAAATAGACAGAGCGGTAGAGATTATTGCAAAAATAGGCAAAAAATACGGCATTATTTAACGATTTTTAAAAATATGCTATATTAAAACCTATGAGTGAATTCATAGGTTTTTCTAAAGTAATTGAAGATGACATAAAAGAGCTTGCCGCTCTTGGTGATGACATCTGGAGAGAGCATTATTCAAGCATTTTAAGTGAAGAGCAGATTGGTTACATGCTTGAAAAATTCCAATCCGAAAGCGCCATAAAAGAGCAAATAGAACAAGGCTATGAGTACTATTTTATAAAAGAGGACTCAAACAGTGCAGGCTACATTGGGCTATGCAAAAAGCCCGAGCACTTATTCTTATCAAAACTCTACATAAAACAAGACTACCGTTCAAAAGGATACGGCAGAAAAGCCTTTAATTTTGTGTGCACAAAATGCAAAGACCTCGGACTTGATAAAATCGTGCTAACGGTTAATAAAAACAACCTTAAGTCTATTGCATTTTACGAAAAAATTGGCTTTAAAAAAACCGACTCCGTAGTTTGTGACATTGGAGACGGTTTTGTAATGGATGATTATATTTATACTTATTCGATATTTTGAGTTTGACGTCTTACCCTTACTTCTCTGCCGCGCACGTCATAGTATTTGCCGTTGCCGTTTTTGTCTTCAACATAAGTACCTGATTTTCTGCCGCGAGCATCATACATGGTAAAACTGTCACTCTCGCCGTTTCTAACCGCACGTCCCAGACTTCTGCCGCGTCCGTCTTCAATGTCTTTAACTTTTACTTTTTTCTCTTCACCAACTTTTGCCGCAGCTTGGACTTTTACTTTCTTTTTAGGAGTGATTTTGTGTCCGTATTTATCATACTTTGTTCTGGCTAAAGCAGGCGCACTCAGTGCAAAAATCATAACAATAAATAAAGCAAAAATCTTTTTCATATCATTCTCCTGTTGTATTTATTTAAAACACAAAGACAATAAATCTTGCCTGATATTATAATTATAATATATTTTGTGGTAATATTTAACTATGGCTATATTAAAAATTTTAAAGTACGGAGATGAGAAGCTCCGTTTGAAATCTAAAGAAATATCAAAAGTATCAAAAAAGATTAAAACACTGGCGCATGATTTGATAGATACCATGTATGCAAACAACGGTGTTGGCCTTGCAGCTCCTCAGGTTGGCGAAAATTTAAGAATGTTTGTAATAGATGTGTCTATGGATGATGAACCGCTCAATCCTATAGTTTTTATAAACCCTAAAATTATTAAGAAAAGCGGTGCAATAAAAAGTAACGAAGGCTGTTTAAGCTTTCCTCAGGCATATGTTGATGTAAGGCGCTACAAAAATGTCATGGTAAAAGCAACAGATATAAACGGCAGACCTTTTGTGCTTGAGGCAAAAAACGGAGAACTGCTGGCTAAAGCTATTCAGCATGAATACGACCACTTGGACGGCATTCTTTTTATTGACCATTCAAGAAATATTTTTGATGCGATAGAAGTGTTAAAACAAAACAATCTCCCCTCAATTGAGCAAGAAAGGCTAATTAACGAGCCCGAGCTTGAAGAAGAGATTTTAAAAAATGAAAAAGCGCAGGACAAGGAATAATCATTGAAAATAGTATTTTTTGCAACACCCGATATAGCGATAGAGTCATTTGAGTACTTTATAAAATCCGATGATTACGAGGTCTGCGCCCTTGTTACACAACCGCCAAAACCCTCTAATCGCGGCAAAAAGATTGTGGAAAGAAAAATAAAAACAATAGCGCGCGAAAATTCAATTGATGTTTTTGAACCTCAAAAAATCTCAAAAGAGCCTGAAATAATTGAAAAATTAAAACAATACGAGTGCGATTTTTTCATAACCTTTGCCTTTGGTCAAATTCTATCCCAAGAGGTTATTGATATTCCAAAATACGGAACAATCAACCTCCACGCTTCACTTTTACCGCTTTATAGGGGAGCAAACCCCATATGTGAGGCTATTTTAAACGGAGAGACAAAAACAGGCATCACAACGATGAAAACAGCTCTTGAACTTGATGCGGGTGATATTTGTCTGCAGCAAGAAATTGACCTTGATGAAGAGATTAACACTCCTGAGCTTATGCAAAAAATTTCAAATATGTCGCCAAAACTTCTGGATGAAACTCTAAAAGGGCTCTATAGCGGTAAATTAACACCAAGGGAACAAGAGCATACTAAGGCAACATTTACCAAAAAAATAAAAAAAGAGGATAAAAACATCAACTGGGAACAGGGTGCAAAAAAAATCCACGACAAAATCCGCGCCATGCACACAATTAACACTAATCATACAAAGTTTAACTCTAAACTTGTAAAAATCTTAAAAACCAAACCCGTCAAATGCTCACAAGGCAAAAAGTGCGGTGAAGTAATAAGCATAGATAAAAACGGCATTTGCGTATGCTGCGGTGAAGATGCACTCTTACTTGTAAGCGTAAAACCCGAGGGCAAAGGCGAGATGAGCGCATACAACTGGAGCTTGGGCGCAAAAATTAAAACAGGAGATATTTTCGAACAATGTTAACACGAGGAATCAGAGGAGCAATAACACTTAACGGCAACGACAAAACAAGCATAAAAGAAGCAACTGTTGAGCTTTTAGAACAAATGCTTGAGAAAAACAATATAGAAACTCAAGACATAGCTTTTGCGATTTTTACCGTTACATCTGACATTGACGCAGAATTTCCCGCAAAATTTGCCAGAGAATACTGCGGTTTTGAAAATGTCCCTATGATGTGTTATCGGGAAATGGACGTAAAAGACGCTATTAAAATGTGCCTTAGGATACTTCTTAGCGTAAATACAACAAAATCTCAAACAGAAATTAAACACCAATACTTAAAAGGCGCAGCAAAACTTCGCCGCGACATAACGGAATAAGAGGAAAAATGCCAAACTACATTAAAAAAGAAGAAGTAACATACCCCTATCTTGATAAGCCCGTAAATATCTACACATACCCAAACGGGCACAAGATTGTCATTGCAAAAAAAGACTCGCATATGGCAAACATCAGCACCTGGGCAAAAACAGGCTCAATTAACGAAAACGAAAAAAATAACGGCGTATCGCACTTTCTTGAACATTTAATGTTTAAAGGCACAACAAAATATAAAGCAGGCGTTTTTGACAGAACTCTGGAATCTAAAGGCGGTATAATTAACGCTGCAACTTGGAAAGACTACACATACTACTATGTAACCATTCCAAAAAGAGCCTTTGATACGGCAATAGAAATGCATGCCGATATGATGGTTGACCCTATAATTCCTGAAGATGAAGTGGGGCCGGCTTTTAAATTTGGCAGTGAAATACCTGAGCAAAAGCGCGAAAGATATGTTGTAATTGAAGAAATTCGCATGGGAAAAGACAACAACTGGCGAAAAGTATACTCGGCGCTTAACGATGCAATGTATGAAAAACACCCTTACAAAAGAGAGGTAATAGGCACGGGGGAAATCATAGCATCCATTCCAAGGGATGAAATAATGCGCTATTATAAGACTTTCTACTCGCCAAATAACCTGACTACAATTGTTGTCGGAGATTTTAAGGACGAGGAAATTCTTGCTAAACTTGAAAAAGAATTTAAGTTTAAGGACTATTCAAACATTGAAAAATGCACGTCAGATGAAAAAATACCCGAAACCATTAACAAAAACCCCAAGAATATTGAACTAAAAGGAGATGTAAACACGGGCTATTTAATGGCGGGATTTTTATGCGACAGTGCAAAAAACTTAAAAGAAACAATAGCGCTTGATGTAATTTCAATAATTTTGGGCGAAGGCAAAAGTTCAAGACTGCAAACAAGATTTATTGAAAATCCGAAAGAACCCTATGTTTATCAGATAGAAACCTGTCACTATCAGTTCCGTGACGGAGATAATTTCTTTATAGAAGCCAATTTTGACCCCGAGAAAAAAGATACATTTATAGAAGAAATAAAAGAAGAACTTGAAAAACTCAGCTCAATAAGCGAGGAAGAACTTAAAAAAGCAAAAAAAAGAGCTAAGGTAAACTTTGCTCAAGAGGCTGAAACTGTCTCTGATATAGCAGATTCTATAGGTTATTATATGACTGTATGTGAAGATTTAAAACCTGCGTCAATCTATCTTGATACACTAAATGAAATCGACACAAGTTATATATCTCAAATAGCCTCAAAATACTTAAACAAAGACATCTGCTCGACATGTGTGCTTTTACCTCAAGGAGAATAGTAATGGAACATATTTTAAAAAACGGTATAGATATAATTTTAAATAACAAAAAAAACACTCCAAGAACCTCAGTATGCTTCTATTTTAAAATCGATAAGCCCGAAAAATACTCAGGCACATACGGACTTTTTGCAAAATTGTTGCTGCAGGGAACAAAAACAAAAGACTCAAAAACTCTGGCCCAAGAGCTTGAAAACGAGTGTATAGATGTTTCCATAAAAACAAAACAAGACTACCTGAAAGTGAGCTTTTTGTTTTTAAATGAAGATTTTAAACGTGCTATGGACTACGCAAGGGATATACTTTTAAACTCTACTTTTGATGAGTTTGAAAAAGAACTCTACAAGGTCAAAGGCGAGTTAAAATCCGACTTGGATAATCCAAGAATTTTAGCCACCGATACTTTTGTAAGAAACGTATTTAAAGGGCATTACTATTCAAATACGGGCACAAAAACTCTTGAAGAAATTGACAACATTAAAAAAGAAGACATGTTTGAAATTCACAAACAAATTCTTAACTCGAAAAAAGTTATCTCAATAGCAGGCGATATCAACGACCCGCAAGAAGTAGCACAGTATTTTGCGGATAATTTTGATTTTATGAAGTCAAATGAAACAGAGTCTCAAATTCAAAAAATTGATGAACTTGATGATGAAAACGCAAAAATAATTAAAATCTCAAAAAACGACCTAAATCAGGCTCAACTGTTTCAAGGCTGGATAGTTCCAAATATGCAAAGTGAACTATATCCTAAAATTTCTTTAATGAATAATATTTTAGGAGCATCAGGGTTGAGCTCAAGACTTTTTGTAGAGTTAAGAGACAAACAGGGACTAGCTTACACGGTAAGAAGCAGTTACGAAACACTTTCAAAATCAGCACTTTTCAGCTTTTACATAGCAACAGAACCAAAAAATATCAAAAAATCTCTTGACGGTTTTATGTTTGAGCTAAAAAAAATCGCCGATAACCCGCCCTCGCAAGAAGAAATTCAAGGAGGAAAAGAAAATATCATAGGCAGATTGGAATATTTCTCCCAAACAAACTCTCAACTTGCCTCAATGGAAGGGTATAACTATCTTATGGGGCTTGGACTTAACTATAGCGAAAAATTCATCGAAGAAATAAATAAAACAAATGCCAATGATGTGTGTGAGGCCGCAAGATACATTCTAGGCAAAAAATCTCTAATCTGTGCACTTGCGCCTGAGAAGTTTTTGGATTTTTAAATTTATTTAATAATTTGCATTAAAATACACCATAAATTAGAATGAAGATATGTTAGAAGCAAAACGCGGACAAATAGTAATAATAAAATGCCCAAAATTCCCTGAACTTGAGGGGATAATATCTGATGCGCAAAATGACAGATTGGAAATTTATTATTCAAAAGACTATGAAAGCTACGCATGGGCGCTTAGCGAGGGTGATGAAATTTTTGTAAAAATTCACACTCAACACGGCGTAAAACCAATGAATTCTATGGTTATATGCTCGCCATCGGGAGACGGCAAGCTTGTAATAGAAAACGCCAAAGCACTCAGTATTTATCAAAAACGTGAATTTGTACGTGCAGCGGTTGATTTCAGATTTTTTATCAAAAAAGACGGAAACCTTGTGGGCGCAAATGCTGTTGACATATCAGCAGGCGGCATAAAGTTTCTGCCTGATGATTACATTTTTAATGTTGACGATGTCGTGGAAATAAGACTTTTAAACGAAGAGTTTGGAAAAGACTTAGACGTTGAAGCACAAATCATTAACCGCTTTGGTGACAAACTCATAGCAAAATATACGGACATAAGTGAATTTGACAGAGATAAAATATCAGGCTTTTGCTTAAAAGTATTGAGCGAAAAAGGCTAAATGCAATATCGGAGAGAGCTCTTGAAAACAGATAACAAGATAAATAAAAAAATAAACCAGCTTGCAAGAAGCGGACAAATCCAAAAAGCAATCGAGTATTGCCAATCATTGCTTATAAAAGAACCCTCAAACACAGCTCTGTGCGTTCGTCTTGGCGACCTGTACATGGACTGGCACTTGGATGTTTATCAAGCAAAACAATATATTGATGAGGCTATCACCCAATACCAAAGAGCATCTGAAAGCTTAATAGATGACCCGTCCATATACTACAAAATAGGCTTTGCTTTCTATCACAAAGGTGAGCTGGACAGGGCCATAAACTACTTTAACCTTGCTTTAGGCAAGGGTGCAAATAAAGCACAATGCCACTATATGATAGCTCAATCTTTAAAGAAAAAAGACCGCTACCATGACGCGCTTGATGAGGCAAATGAGGCGCTAAAGCATACTTTCTTAAGGTCATCAAGAATACATTACCTTAAATACAGGCTCTTAAGAGCGCTGTTTTTTAAATCTACAAAAACAAAGATAGAAAGTTACATTAACCTTATTTTATCGGTTTTAACTTTGCCTTTTGATTCTGAGGCAATTAAAAATGTCGCAAACAAAGCAAAAATTATAACCGTATTTCCCGCACTTGTTAATGCCTACAAATACTACGCTCTTAAAGATTTTGACAAGGCTATAGGTATTTATTCCGAAGCAATAGATAAAATGCCGGGTTTTGCACCTTTATATTCACTTTTGGGGGATGTTTACAGAGCCGTAGGTAAGCATGAAGAGGCAATTGTAGAGTATAAAATGGCCCGCTGGATTGATTCTCTTTGCTTTAGTGCATATTCAGGTCTTGTTCAAGCGTATGAAGAAATGGGCGATTATGACAACGCCATTATTACATACAAAAAATTCATCTCAATTCACCCCAATAACGCAGTGCTGCATAGCAATGTTGCAAACCTGTACTTTATGAAAGGTGAAATTGACGAGGCTATTTCGCACTATCAAAGCGCCATAACACTAAACCCCAAACAAGACTGGACAAGCCTTGTAGCGCAAACCTTGGGTTATATTCAACAAAATGTCACAAAAAACATGCAAGCCGCGGTTTCATCTTTTCACATAGCACATTTGCTTGCACCAAAAGAAATTGACATTTACGTCAGCCTCGGAAGTGCATTTTATGATGCAGAGGATTATAAAAACGCTCTTATAGTCTATCGAAGAGCACTTGAACTTGAGCCAAACAATGCAAAAATTCACTGCAACATGGGCTATTTATACTGGGGCATGGGTGATTTGACAGAGGCTATAAAAGAGTACAATCTCTCTATTAAATACGACCCTCATTATGACATAGCACACAACAACCTCGGCGTTATTTACTTAGACGACTTAGCTCATATTTCAAATGCAATAGAGTGCTTTAAGCACGCTGCAGAGTCAAATCCAAACTACGCACTTGCTTACTATAATCTTGGCAGGGCGTACGCCATAAAGGGAGAAAAAATCGAAGCCGCCAAGTACTATCAGCTTGCATACGATGTTAACTCCATAACAGAAGAAATTGACCCTGCAGAAATTCAAGAAAGACTAAATAATCTTTTTGACTAATAATAAAATTTTAAATCTGGTGTAAAGTATTTTTATGTCTATATGGAGCTACATACTAAAGAGGATTTTACAAGGTATACCGATTATTATAATCGTATCCTTTATAAGTTTCTTTTTAATCAGGCTCTCTCCTGTCGACCCTCTGGCAGAGCTTAGGATGAACCCCTCTATTACAAAACAAACTCTTGAAGCGGAAAAAATTCGCCTTGGGCTTGATAAACCCGTCATTGTTCAATATTTTATCTGGGGAAAAAACTTTATCCGCGGAAACATGGGTACAACGGTAAGCGGCGAAAAAGTAAGCACCAAAATAAAAGAGCGTGCTTTTAATACACTTTTGTTGTCATTCAGTGTAATTTTTTGGACTTGGATAATAGGCATTCCTCTTGGAGTTATTGCAGCCCTTAACTACAGAAGCACTTTTGATAGAATACTAACAGTATTATCCAGTATAGGTATGGCAATACCCTCTTTTTTCTTTGCGATTTTGCTTTTGATTTTCGCGCAAAAATCAGGACTATTTCCGATAGGCGGGCTCACATGCCCGAACTTTTCTAACTTCAGCCCCCTGCATAAAGTGCTTGATGTGGCTCATCACCTGTTTTTACCCACACTTGTACTTACAACCATATCTCTTGCAGGCCTATCAAGGCAAATGCGCTCAAATCTGCTTGATGTGCTTGACAGTGACTATGTAAAATTTGCACGAGCAAAGGGCTTGGCACCCTCAAAAGTAATTATAAAACACGCTCTAAGAAACGCTATAAACCCTCTTGTAACACTGCTCGGTTTTGAATTTGCAGCACTTTTAAGCGGGGCAGCGCTAACTGAGTATGTTTTTCAATACCCGGGGCTTGGCAGATTAATACTTGAAGCGGTTATGAAATCAGACATAAACCTTGTTATGGCAAGTCTTATGATAGGGTCATTTATGCTTATAGCAGGAAACATATTGTCCGATATTCTCTTAAAATTAACTGACCCGAGAGTGAGGTTGTAGTGAAAAATTTCTTTAAACAATTTTTTAAAGATAAATTTGCAACAGCCTCTCTGGTTGTACTTTTGCTACTGTACATATCAATATTTCTTGCAAATTTTATTGCAGTGTATCCAAAAAACTACTCAAACAGAAACCTATCCTACGCACCGCCATCAAATATATACTTTATAACACCCGAGGGCAAGCTCACGCGCCCGTATACTTATAATTACATAAGAAAATTCGACAAAGATTCGCTTAGAATGTATTTTATTCAAGACAGAACTCAAAAATACTATCTAAAGCTTTTTCCAAAGGGATTTGAATATAAATTTTTAGGAATATTTAAAACAAAAAGACACTTGTTTGGTGTTGAAAAGGGCGGAGATATTTTTCTTTTCGGCTGCGATATAAACGGCAGAGATAACTTCTCAAGACTGCTCTACGGCGGACAGGTTTCTCTTACAATAGGGTTTTTGGCTTTATTTATATCTTTCCCGATAGGTTTAATCTACGGAGGCATTGCAGGGTACTTAGGCGGTAAAACAGATATGATAATGATGCGCTTTGCTGAAGCCATTATGTCTATTCCAAGCTTTTATTTACTTATAATTCTTGCTGCAATACTGCCCTCAGGCATGACAAGCTCACAGAGATTTTTACTTATAACTATAATTCTTGCCCTTATCGGCTGGGCAGGTTTTTCTCGAGTTGTAAGGGGTATGGTTTTATCAATCAAAACTCAAGACTACGTTAAAGCAGCCCGCTCAATAGGTGCTTCAAGGGCAAGGATAATTCTAAAACACATACTCCCACAGACATCAAGCTATGTAATTATAGCAATTACCTTAAGTATACCGGGCTACATTCTGGCTGAATCTGGTTTAAGTTTCTTAGGACTAGGTATTCAGCAGCCTGATGCCAGTTGGGGCAATATGCTAAAAGAAGCACAAGAGTTCACAAACATAATGTATCGCCCTTGGCTTTTAACTCCCGGATTTTTAATTTTTGTTGCGGTTTTGTCTTTTAACCTGATAGGAGATACAATAAGGGATATACTTGACCCGAAATCACAAATAAAATAGAGGATTAATGGAAGAGATTAACTTGATATCAGACTACAATATACTTATACTATCACGCATAGGTCTATCAATACTTTTTGGTTTTATGCTGGGCTTTGAGCGAGAAATAACAGGCAAATTCGCAGGCCTTAGAACTCACATTCTTGTGTGCACGGGTGCTTGTGTTTTTACAATACTTTCGATTTATGGGTTTAAAATGGCAGAGACGGCAGGTTTTGTAGGTACAAATGACCCTGCTCGTATTGCAGCACAAATAATTACAGGTATCGGTTTTATTGGTGCGGGTACCGTTATGCGAAGCGGCGCTAATATCCTTGGTATCACGACTGCTGCAACCCTTTGGGTTTGCGCTGCAGTCGGTATGGCATGCGGAACGGGAGAATTTTCTCTTGCGGTCATTGCAACAATTTCCACCATGGCAATTTTAATACTTATAAGAATTTTTGAAAAAAGAGTTATACAACAGAGAATTTCCCACTATAGAAATATAGAAATAAAACTCAGCACAAATATATCTAACATAGATAAAATTAGTGCAATTCTTGAGAGAAGCTTCTCAAGAATAACTAAGATAGAAAAGAAAGTTCTAAACGGCACTGATTTAAAAATTAATATGAAAGTAATAACAAACAAGGGTTTATATAGTATTAACGAAATTTTTACCCATCTTGAGTGCGTAAATTCTCTTGAGGTGCAAGAAGTCTATGAATAAAGATGTTTCAGAATTCCAAGAGTACATAAAAACCGTGGGCTGGACGCTTTTTGTTGCCATAATTGTTGTTTTTATTATGGTTATAGACTTAAAAATTAACGCGGGCAACAAAAAACTGCCGCTTGAAAGAAGTGGTATAACAGAATATAAAGACGCCAGAATGGGTCTGGACAGGCTTTATTATCTTGAAAAAGAAAACCCAAAAGACTACATAATAAACCTTAAAATTGCTTTCTTACATGAGATATTAAAAGAAAACGACAAAGCACAAGAAAACTATGAAAAAGCACTTATAAAGTCTAACAGTGCACCGTTTGCGCTCTATAAGGCGGCAGTGTTTTACGCTAAACAACACGACACACAAAGAGCTATAAATCTTGCAATAATGTTCCCTGCAACAAAAGACAAAAGAACATATGAAATGAAAGCAAGGTTTTTTGCCGAGCTTGCCAACACCTTTTTAACAGAAAAAGACTATCCTAACGCGATAAAAACATATAAAGTTTCTTATAAATACGCAAGAAACACTGACGATACTCTTGAAAACAAAATAGCAAAAGAATACTCAAACGCCTATAGTGAATATGCTGATGACTTTATAAGCAAAAATGACCCCATACATGGTTTGCAAATGTTAAAAAATGCACTTGAAGTTTATCCCGACCCGTATTCAAAATATAAGCTCGGATTAATGTATCAAAATGTTGACGATGTTAAAGCACAGAAATATATAGAAGAAGTTTATTCGGAAAAACCTGAAATTGTAAATATTGAACTATACTACAAACTATTAAACAAACTTGTTAACGACTTTAATCAAAATGGTGAATTTTCGAAAGCGAACTTCTACAGATTAAAGCTTGACAACTTTAAAAGAAAACTTGTAAGCAATAATATATACAAGAATGATTTAGAAGTTCTAAACCTTAATATAAACAAACAAAGGCGATTTATTTTTACAAAAGAAAAATATAACATAACTTTTGATTTGAAGAACAATAGTAAATATTCGGTAGAAAATTTATTTGTAAAAATCGTCATAAAACCTCGTGGAGAAAATAATACCGAAGCCGAAAAAAAAGTAATATACAGAGACAATCCGCTATTGCCGGGCAAAACATTAAAAGGGATATCAATACCTATTGAATATGGCAGCAATCTGCTGGGTCAATATGGTGAAATGCAAATTTTGGCCAAAAAAAATGTTCTTTCCAACTGGACAATAATAGATTATTTGACCGTAAGTTTCACAAAGTAGTGTAAAAAACTGTACTTAATATTATGCTTGTGTTATTAATAATAGTATAAGTAATAGTATCAAAACAAATATTGGAGCATAATGAGAGTACACGAACTCGCAAAAGAACTTAATACAACGGCAAAAGAACTTATTGAAAGAGCAAACACAAGGCTTGGTGTTGTTCTTAAATCACATAGCGCAACTGTTAGCGAAGCAAATATTGATAAAATCAGAGCGCTATACACAAAGCCTGAAGAAAAAAAAGCTAAGCCAAAAGCATTTATTGTAAAAAAACAGAAACCTAAAGCACAAGAGGTTGCTGAAGCCGTAAAAAGCGAAACAAAGACCGAGAAACCCGAAGAGGTAAAACCCGAAGAACCAAAAGAAAAAGAAACAGCAATAATTGAACAACCAAAACTAAAGTCAAGACTCGAAATTGTTCGCCCTGCTCCAAAGAAAACCCCTGTAAAAGAGCCCAAAAAGCCCGAAGTAAATAAAATTGAAGATATCCCATCTTTGACAAAGAAAAATTTTGCAAAACCTCAGGCTGAACAAAAAGTTGAGGAAAAACCCAAAAAAACTAAAGAAAACAACGAAGAAACAAAAAAGGCAGCACCTCAGCAGCCCAGAGTTCCAATTAAGCGCCACATAATATCTCAAGATATATATGCAAATCAGGATTCAAGAAACAAAAAGAAAAAGAAAGAAAAATCTTATAACAAAGAGGAAGAGCAAGAAAGAATAAGCCTTGAAAAGGCAGTACAGTCAAAGCACAAAAAACATGTACAGGAAACTCAGGCAGTCGAAGAAGTTAAATCGGTTGTAATCGACAGACCGATGACAATAGGTGAATTGTCTGACAAAATCAAAAAAACGCCTGCAGAAATTATAAAATTCTTAATGATGCAGGGTATTATGGTTACCGTGAACTCTCCTATTGACATCGATACCGCAAAAAAAGTTGCACAAAACTTTGAAATAGAAGTGCTTGATGAAGATATTGAAGCGTTCATTGAAGAAGAAACAATGAAAGAAGAAAAAAATAAATATCTTCTAAATGCCGATGAAAGTATGCTCGTTAAACGTGCTCCTGTTGTAACAATTATGGGACACGTTGACCACGGCAAAACAACACTTCTTGATTCAATTCGAGCTTCAAAACACAAAATTGTTTCAACCGAAGTCGGCGGTATCACGCAAAGTATAGGTGCGTACACGGTTTGGCTTGATGACAGGAAAATCGTATTTATTGACACCCCCGGTCACGAAGCTTTTACTCAAATGAGGGCAAGAGGGGCGCAATCAACAGATATTGCAATTCTTGTTGTTGCGGCAGATGATGGCGTTATGCCTCAGACAGTAGAGGCTATTAACCATGCAAAATCAGCTAATGTACCAATTATTATCGCAGTAAATAAAATGGATAAACCTGACGCTGACCCCGATAGAGTACTGCAACAACTTACGGAACACGGCTTGATACCTGAAAAATGGGGCGGAGATACAATTTGCGTAAACGTATCCGCACTTCAAAAAACAGGTATAGATGAGCTTTTAGAATACATTCTGCTTGTAGCTGATATGCAGGAATTAAAAGCCGTTGAAAAATGCCCAGCGACAGGTGTAATTATTGAAGCAAATCTTGATAAAGGCAAAGGCCCTGTTGCTACAATGCTTGTACAAAACGGAACCTTAAAAATAGGCGACTCTATTGTAGTTGGCACTGTGGGCGGCAAGGTTCGCGCACTATTGGATGACTCAGGCAGACGCGTAAAAGTCGCAGGCCCTTCAACTCCTGTTGAGATACTTGGACTAAACGAAGTACCGCAGGCAGGAGATACTTTTGAAGCAGTTGAAAACGAAAAAGTTATGCGCCAAATTGTTCAAGAGCGCAAACAAAAAGAACGTTCAACAAGACTTGAGGCAATGACTGCGGCACACATTAAAAAAGAAACCCTTAACAACGATGAAATTAAGAACTTAAATCTTATCATAAAAGCAAACACTCACGGCTCAGCTGAGGCAGTTTCGCAAGCAATTCAAAATGTTAAGTCTTCAAAAATCATACCTAAAATTATTCACGTTGGTGTCGGTGACATCTCTGAAGCCGATGTTATGCTTGCATCAGCATCAAATGCCATAATTATGGGCTTTACGGTAAAAGAAGATGCAAACAGCTTACTTGCGGCCGAAAAAGAAAAGGTTCAAATTAAAAAATACGACATAATTTATCAGGTACTTGAAGATGTTGAAAAAACTATGCTTTCTCTTCTTGAACCTGAAATCGAAGAAGTTGAACTGGGTAAAGCCGAGGTTAGACAAGTGTTTACAGTTGGTAAAACTAACCGTATTGCAGGCTGCTACGTACTTGAGGGCAAAATTGTCCGCTCAAAAACTGCAGTACTCATAAGAAACGGCGAACAAATCTTTAAAGGCGAAATTGACCAGCTCAAACGCTTTAAAGATGACGTTAAAGAAGTTGCAACAGGTTTTGAATGCGGTATATCGTTTGCAAAATTCAACGATATTCAAGAAGGCGATATTATAGAGGTTTCAACTACAAAAGAAGTTGAAAGAGTAACACTGGTATAGGAAAAAACTATGTCTTTAAGAAACGAAAGAGTAAGAAAAGCCCTTATGCGTGAGATTTCTGACATTTTGCGCACGGAAATAAAAGACCCGAAAATATCAGGCATAGTTTCTATTACAGATGTTGACGTATCACCCGACAACTCGGCTGCAAGAGTTTTTTACAGTGTTTTTGGTGATGAAAAAACAAA
Source organism: Candidatus Gastranaerophilales bacterium (assembly GCA_944323335.1). Taxonomy (GTDB): domain Bacteria; phylum Cyanobacteriota; class Vampirovibrionia; order Gastranaerophilales; family Gastranaerophilaceae; genus Galligastranaerophilus. The sequence continues at coordinate 3,719 of CALUSB010000028.1, read as the reverse complement.
AGAAGAAACCCGCGCAGCACTTGAAAAAGACACACCAAGAATTCGCCACGCCGTAGGACAGAGAATAAGGCTTCGCCATACGCCCTCGCTACTGTTTATTTTAGATGAATCACTTGAGCGCGGTGCAAAAATTACAGAACTTATAGACAAAATTTCTCGCGGCGAAATTAAGTAATGCCGATGTATTTTCTAAACGTGTTTAAGGAAAAGGGTATGACATCTTTTGATGTCATCTATAAGCTTAGAAAAATATTAAACATTAAAAAAATCGGACACTCGGGCACCCTTGACCCTCTGGCACAAGGTGTTTTGCAAATTGGCGTAGGAAATGCCTCAAGACTCCTTGAATACCTAAGAGAAGATAAAAGCTACATTGCCGACATAAAATTTGGCTACACGAGTGACACCTGCGACGATGAGGGAGAAAAAACATTTGTAAATGAGCCAAAATTCAGCAAAGAAGAGCTTATTTGCACCTTAGAAAATTTTAAGGGTAAAATAGAACAAATGCCGCCAAAGTATAGTGCAATTAAAGTCGACGGCAAAAAGCTCTGCGACCTTGCAAGGCAAAATAAACCCATGCCCCAAATAAAACCAAGACAAGTAGAGATATTTGAAATTAAACTTTTAAAATTTAACAACAAAGATGAGGCGCAAATTTTTGTACATTGCTCAAAGGGAACATATATCCGCTCAATCGTAAGAGATTTGGGGCAAAAGCTTGGCTGCGGGGCATATATGAGTGAGCTTGTAAGAACTCAGGCAGGAAATTTTAAAATTGAAAATTCTCAAAAAATTTCACCAGAGATAAAAAACTACGCCCTAAATCCCATTGATGTGCTTGATTTTAGAAAAATAAACTTAAATGAACAGGAATACAAAAAAGTGCTTAACGGCAACCCTATAAAAACACAAGTAGCAGGTGAAAAAAACGAAAAATTTATGTTGATTTATAACAACACACTTGTGTCAATTGCAAATTTATCGGATAATATATTGAGAATGGAAAAAGTTTTTAAAGCGGAGTAGAAAATGGGTGTTTTTATAAGAACTTTAATTGTTTGTCTTATTATATGCGTCGGTTACTATGTTTATCTTTTTTTAGGCAAAGAAAGCTACCAACCTCTAAATACGAATGAAACAACAGTAACACGTGAAATTAAACACGATACACCAACAACACAAAAACAGCCGCAGCAAAAACCCCAAGCTCAAAAAAAAGAGGTTCAAATCTGCTTTATGAGTGACGAGAACACGGTACACTACGTAAAAAGAGAAGTTGAAACACCAACACTTGAAGATGCCATAAACGAACTTTTAAAAGGCCCTACAAAATACGAAACATCTCACGGTGTTTACTCTGAAATACCGCAAGATGTTAAACTTATGTGGGTTAAAGATGAAAACGGAAAAATAATAGTAAATCTTACCCGTAACTTTGAATACGGCGGGGGTACAAAAAGTATTCAAAACAGAATTAAGCAAATTAAACTCACCGTTGATTCATTTAACCTTAAAAAGCCTGTCTACCTGTACCTTGACGGTAAGCAAGCAGAGTATATGGGCGGAGAAGGCATTTATATAGAGCAGCCGTTGAATTAATTATTCTTTGGTAACTCTCGCTATGTTGCAAATTTGACTTGTTTTATATGTCTTATTTACTATGCTGCCACCGTTACTTTCAATTGTATAGACTTTACCGTTTTTTATCTCTTTAACAATGACGGTATGGTCCATACCACCATCGTTGTTCAAGTCTATTGAAGCCAAATCACCACATCTGGCATTCTTTAAGGATACTGTAGCATCAGCTTCCCTTGCAGCGCGAAAAATATCAGGGCCCCAGGCTTTTTCTTTTTCAGTCAGCTTATTATACCAATTTGCCAGATTTGACTTATCGGTAGAATTATCTATAACATAAGTTGCAAAATCATCACAAGTGCCACCGCGCTGGACTCTAACAAATTTATTACCTGATACCGTCCTGCTTGGATTTTTTCTGCCAAGGAAAGATTCAGCATAATTAACTATATTACTTCCCGTATCCGCCCCCAAAACAGAAGTTGTGTCGACATTAGACAAGGCAATATTGTCCAAGCTACCGCTTGAAAGAAAAGATGATGCACTTAACTGGGAAAGCATATCCGTTCTTATGTCACTTATCTCATCTTGAATATCATTAATCTGCTCAAATATTGCCATATTATCATCAATCGAATCACTCATAAGCATTGAATTATACAATTGATTTTTTTCATTTTGCAACATTTGTATTTGTTGACTATAGGCAGAAACCATAAGAGCGTTATTAGCATTTTGCCCTAATGTATTATTATTTTGCGAATTTTCAACTTTTGAGCCAACATTATCGTCAAAATCATCTCCCAGCATTTGCAGCTCTTCTTCTTCAGAGAGGTTTGAGACATAAGCCTTTCGTTCGGCTTTGTCCATTTCTTTTACTTTTTTATACTCATTATTATTTTGAAAAGTATAAATTTGACCATCAATTTTAATTTTATTCATTACTATTACCTTCCGTATATAAATCTAATCGGCAAATAGTGATAAATAATTAAGAAAAAATTGCTTTTTATTAAAAAAAGTTTACAAAAATTTTATTTTACATACAGTTTATCATCAACAGGCTCAAGCCAGACATTCTCTACGCCATTACCTTCCACTTCAACAGCAATGTGAGAAAACCAGCTATCTGGTGCAGCACCGTGCCAGTGCTTGGTATTTGCAGGTATATTAACAACATCCCCGGGTCTCATCTCGACAGGTTTTTTACCCCACTCCTGATAATAACCCCTGCCGCCTATAGCAATAAGTATTTGCCCGCCACCTGTTTTTGCCTTATGGATATGCCAATTATTGCGGCATTTTGGCTCAAAAGTCACATTGTACATTTTTACCTGAGAGGTTGAAATCGGTGCAATGTAGCTTTGTCCTGTAAAATATTTTGCATAAGCACTGTTTGGCTCTCCTATCGGAAACATAATTGTAGAGGCGTATTTTTCTTTTTCATCAAGCGTGTTATCATTTTCAGCCCAGACCTCTTTTGCAAAATTAAAAGCAGCCCATGCTTTAGGCCAACCGGAGTAAAATGCAGTGTTAGTAATAATTGCCGCGATTTCTTCCTTATTTACTCCATGATTTTTTGCATTTTGAAGATGGAATTTTAGAGAAGAATCGGTTATTCCTTGTGATATTAGAGATACAACAGTGATAATACTTCGAGTTTTTACATCAATATCTTGATTGTTCCAATTTTCGCCAAATAAAATATCATCATTAAAACGAGCAAAATCCGGCGCAAAAGTACCAAGTTGTTCTCTACCTGCTGTTTGAGTAATTTTTTTCATATTTTTATCCTCACAATTTTTTGCACAGACAAAAGTACTTTGTAAAACAAAAACCATTAAACCTAAAACAAAAAGTCTTTTGAGCACTTTACATCTCCATAATTAAAGTATATTGCCATTATTTTTAATTATTTACGAGAAACTCAAAAATAGCAAATACTTATATTGAATTAAGTTTTATGCTTAAAAAGTATAATAAAAGAACACACGCAATTTAAAAAAAGAAAAAAGGAGAAGGTGTGCTATGCGAGCCATTGCTTGCATATGACTATATTGATGTAAAAGGACACATGGTTTGATTATTTGTTCCACATGGTTTGATTATTTTGGGCAACATAAATTTGAAATATTAAA